>CAZUHR010000047.1:0-13846 GCA_964620335.1 uncultured Desulfobacteraceae bacterium | reverse complement strand
CAGAGGTGTGTGGTCTTACCTATATTCCCCCTGGCAGACTCGAAGCCGCTACTGAGATGGGCATACCTCAAGTGGTTGCACCTGGTTGTGTTGTCTTTACAGCGGGATGGGGTGCATTAACCAGCTTGCCTGGGGGCCTGATGAATAGAAAAGTGCGCTCCCACGGGGAGTTGGCCTTGCAGATAGAGCTGACCTTAGAAGAAGTAGCAAGAACGGCAGAGCTGGTTGCACAGAGATTAAGTAAAGGTAAAGGGCCAAGAGCCATAGTTATACCAAAGAAGGGATTTGTTGAATGGGATAAGCCGGGCGACATGTTCTACAACCCGAAGCGGACGGAAGTCTTCAGCACGGCATTGAAAAATAATTTAAGCCCCTCTGTCGAGGTTATCGAATTGGATGCCCACATCAATGATCGGCAGTTTAGTGATGAAGTGGCAAGGGTTTTTTTGGCTATGGTCGGGTAAAGCGAATAACTTAGACTAAAAAAGTTTCCGCGTAAGGGTTTACTCAAGCGCCTGGGCGTCTCGTTTTCCCCGGGTTTCATCGACCTTATATAGTAGTATGGCGCCCATGATAAACAAGATGACAATCGATCCGATGCCGAATCTTGAAGCAACATTAGCAGAACAGCCCATATTTTTTACGGTGACCCCGACAATGCCCATAAGTACAGGACCGATGATAGCGGCGAACTTCCCCATCATATTATAGAATCCATAAAACTCCGCTTCTCGTTTGGGAGGAATCAACCGTGAATAAAAGGAACGGCTCAACGCCTGCACACCGCCCTGAACCAGTCCGATAATGGCGGCTAAAACAAAAAATTCGTATTTTTGGGTCATCAACATTCCGTATCCCGTAACAAAGATATATACCATAATACCGATGAAAACGGATTTTTTTACATCCCATTTTTCACCCAGCTTTCCGAAGAATATGGCACTAGGGAACCCGACAAATTGGGTAATTAAGAGGGCGAGAATCAGATCCGTTGAGGCAAAACCGATGGACATACCGAAATCCACCGCCATGCGAACAATGGTATGCACACCATCGATATACAGCCAGTAGGCAATGAGGAATAAAAAGGTCATGCGCAATTTCCTGATTTTTCGAAAGGTACTGCCGACTTTACGAAAGCCCGATAGAATAACGCTCTCTGAGGACTTGAATGCGTTTCTCTCTTCTTTCACCCATACTATCAGGGGAATGGTAAACAGCCCCCACCAGAATCCGACGGTCAGAAAAGAACATCTGACCCCTGCCACGGTATTTTCCAGCCCGAACCAGCCAGGTTCTTGGGTCATCAGAACGTTTATGGCGAATAGTATTCCTCCACCCAAATATCCGAGGGCAAAGCCAAGTCCCGAAATAAAGTCTATTTTATCTTCGTCGGCCACCGATGGCAGGAGCGAATCGTAAAAAATGTTGGCACCGGAAAATCCGATAATTCCCAGTCCGAAGAAAAGGGAAGCGGTTATCCATTGCCCTTCTCCCAGAAAAGAAAGGGCCGATGTCATCAGCACGCCGATGTAGGCGAAGCATATTAAAAATCTTTTTTTACTCGATCCCTGATCGGCTATCGCACCAATTATCGGGGCCGCGATAACCACCAACAGGCTTGCGGCAGAATTGACAAGACCCAACATCAGTGTCGATTCATTTGCATCGACGCCGACACTCCAAAATTCTTTGAAAAATACCGGGAAAAATCCGGCCATTACTGTTGTGGCAAAAGCTGAATTGGCCCAGTCGTACATGGCCCAGCTGATGACCTGTTTTCTATTTTTCATTGGAATCTTCCGTATATTTTACATAATCCTCTTGTGCTGTTTTCAGGATATTCATGATATCCATACGCTGCTGAACGAGTGCGGCAACCAACGTGTTTTGTCGGTAAAACAGGGAGAAAGTTGCATAGAAACCATGCATTTTCTCCAGCCGGTCCCAGTAATGCAGGGCAAAAAACCCACTCAATGGAAATGTGATTGCAAGGGGCATTGTAAACCACCCCGAAAGGCAAATTGATGACATATACCAGAGCAGGAAAATGTAATACGCCGGGAATAAAACAATACCCAGAATCAGTTTAACCGGTCCCTGATGTTCGATGGCGTCTGATATTTTGCCGCTAAGCATGCCGGTAAGTTTATAGGGCGGATAATTGGCTGCAATGCCATAAAGGTAAACGGGGAGCCCGAATAAAACAAACAGCGCGTTTTTAAAGCTGTCCGATGAAAGGGAGCCCCGGAATACATCTGACTTGAATTGTTCGTCTTTCAGGTGAAAGCGATCCAAATTACCCGCATATTGCGTTATTTTTCCCCGCAGCATTTCTACCCGCAACGGATCATACTCAGAGAAATACCGGATGGCTTCCACAATGCCTTTGGTTATCCTGAAATCTTCGATTTTATCTTTCAGAGATAAGCCAAGATCATCACTAAGCTTGCTTTTATAAATCACCTCGATCTGTTCAACCAGTGTGTTCATTTCTTCCGTTTCGATATTGATCATGTGTTCTTCCAGGCGCTCCCGGATATGATCGGTTAATCCATTGACAGCCTTTTGTTCGTCTTCTCTGTGCAGATCGAAAAAGCGAAATACATCGATAGGACGATCAAAACTGAGAAAAAGGTCGCTTCGGAATATGCCCACATCCGAGTAGTTAATACCCACCGGAACGATAACTAGGCCAAGCTGGTAGTTGTTTGATTTCTCCGCACCCAGAGCAATCCGAGCTGTTCCGGTTTTTATTTTATGCAGTCGACGATCTCGTTTGCTGATCCCTTCGGGGAAAATGAGCAGCGCTTTCCTTTTCGATAGAAAATGATAACACCGCTCAAACATGTCTTTATTTCTAGCCATCATGGCCGGATCATCCTGTCTGCGGTAAATGGGAATCATGTGAATCAGATTAAAAAGCATTTGGGAAAACCGGTTGGTAAACAGACTACCCTTGGCAAGAAAATAAAGGGGTTGCTTAATTGTTGCGGCGATGACCATGGCATCCATAGATGTGCTAGGATGGTTGGCTACAATGATCAAAGGCTTATCATCCGGGATTGACTCCGCATATTTTATTGAAAGCGTTCTAAAGAACACATTTAATGCGAGTTTTATAATGAATTTTAATCCAATATATATCATACAAATTTGCTCCGAGGGTGAAATCGCACTGATCTGAAGGATTTTCTCTTCTTTTTTCGGACAGTGAAATGACCTGCCACCGGAGTTGATAAGAACTCGCTTTTTCGGGAGGGAGTATAGGTTGAGTTGGTTTAGTTGGTTGGTTGATAAGAAGTCGCTTTTTAGGGAAGAAGTATAGACAGATTTTGCCTTGTGTGTCAAGGCAAATTAAACCTCATGATGTTGTGGAGGCAACTGGCTGGCTAAAGATGAGGGCAGGTGTTGGGGAAGTGCGCTGATGCCAAGACATTGAATCGGGGGCTTGATCTTGCCGGGAGAGCCGAAAATAGAGGGAATTCGCGTAATCGGTACAATTGGAATTCTTCTTCAAGCGACAAAAAAGTCTATTCTGTCAGCAGAAACTGCGGTGGATCTGCTTAACCGGCTTGTTGAAGAGCACAACTTCAGAATTAGTACACGTGTCTACGAGGCTGCCCGAAAAGCAATTCTTGCCATTCAAGTGGATTGACAGTATACCTTTTAAAAAAAGAGAATGATTTGACTGATCGGATCACAGATCTGTATCCTTTTTGTAAAGGGAATTGGTTTGCCCTGTAAGGGGTGTAAATGGGCTTGGAGGCATGGGCATATTTGATCTCAAATCAAAATTTATGGGAGGAATGGTTGGCAGCGCCCTTGGAGACGCGATCGGAGAGCTAGCATTCATGTATCCGCAGGAAAGTTTTCTGCGCTCCATGTTGAATCAGCTTTCCGAATTTCGTTATACGGACGATACGGCAATGGCCATCGGTCTTGCCGAATCCATTATTAGGGCCGGAGGTGTTGTTGATGAACAGGATCTGGGCAAGACTTTTGCCGATAACTTTGTAAGTGAGCCTTGGCGCGGCTATGCACCCGGTCCGCCTAAAGTATTTTCCATGGTGGAAAAAAGCGGGATAAGTTATGGAGACGCGGCAAAAAGTTTGTTTGGGGGTCAAGGCTCTCTGGGCAATGGCGCGGCTATGAGAATCGTCCCCCTGGGTCTCTTTTTTTATGACTCCGCGGACGTATATGAACAGGCCTGTGCTTCGGCCCGGGTGACACACGCCCATCCGGTTGGCATGGACGGCGCTGCGTTGCAGGCATTTGCTGTCAGCCGGGCGGTAAAAATTGATCCGCAGCAGGAGTTTCCATTTGAGACTTTTATGGAGGCATTGATTGAGATTGCCAAAACACCTGAAGTCCGCCGAAAGATGGAACTCGTTAGGCAATTGCTGGCTGAAGATATGCACCCTGACACTGTGGCGAGCAATATAGGCCGAACGGTAGCCGTGCATGAATCGATGCCTTTTGCGATCTATTCCTTTTTGCGTCACGTACTGTCATTCGAGGATTGTCTCTTTTGCGCAATCATGAATGGCGGTGATCGTGACACTTTAGGTGCCATGGCCGGAGCCATCTCCGGCGCATATCTTGGTATTAACGCCATCCCTCAATACTGGCGGCAGAAACTGGAGAACCTCTCGTACATCAAGAAACTGGCGTCAGTCCTTGCCGATATGAGTGCATCAGTATGAATTATTCCCCTTTCTCCCCTCTCCTCAAAGACGCGAGGACGGTCGTGAAGGCTGAAATGCGAGTGTCTTTTATGAAAGAATGGTTGAAGTTTTGGAAAAGAGTGTTGTAACTTTGTTAACATAACCGAACACAAAAGAATGAACTCAGAAGCCGGGTATATTAAGGATACGAACTGATTTTAATTGAAGAAGGAGGCTATATGGCTGATTTAATGGACATCATCAAAGGCAGGCGCAGTATGCGAAAGTACCAGGACAAAGAGATCCCGGAAGAATCACTTAACCAGATTCTTGAGTCTGTGCGCTGGGCTCCCTCGTGGGCGAATACCCAGTGCTGGGAGGTGATTATTGTTAAAGACCCTGGAATCAAAGAACAGCTCCAGGCGACCCTGATTAGGAACCCATCAACGAAAGCAATGGTCCAGGCCCCTGTTGTCCTTGTACTCTGTGGGAAACTGAAGAGTTCTGGATATTATAAAGAGCAGGTTGAAACAAAGTTGGGGGATTGGTTTATGTTCGATTTAGGGATAGCAAGCCAGAACATAGGTCTGACTGCCTATAATCTGGGATTGGGGACGGTAATTGTGGGGCTTTTTGACCATAACAGGGTTAAAGAAATTTTGGGCGTGCCTGATGGATACGAAGTTGTAACCATGATACCGTTGGGTTATCCTGCAAAGGAACCAGAAGCGCCAAAACGCCGTGAGATCAATGAATTTACCCATTTAGAAAGGTTTTAGATTTCTAAACATCAATGGAATTGCGGGAATATTTCCAAGTCGATTTGTTTGTCAAGCCTAAATACGGTAACAGATTTTTTCTCGCCTAATTCTTTTTGAAACATCTTGATAATTTCGGATACTGGCCTGTTTCTCACCGAAATGCCATCGATAGATGAAATCATGTCGTATTTCTTAATGCCTGCTTTATCGGCGGGAGAGTTTTCAATCAATTCAAAAACAGTAGGGTAATAATCATTCCCATTGTTTGTGAAGACAAAAAAGCCAAACCCAAAAGGGGTCATTATACGCTCATATGAAAATGGGCCCTTTGGGAATTTGCCCAGGATAAAGATGGCAATAGTTTGACTTGATACTCGCAAATCTGAATTGTTGGCTGTTCCTATTCCAATTCCGGCCCAGAGTGGTTTGAGAGTATTGGGATCCAAAGCATCGATCCGAACAACCGGATAACATGTGCCAGCCGTGGAGCGTAGGGCTGTGTAAGTTTGTTGTGTCATATTGCCAGGCACATAAGTATCTAATGCTCTTTTTTCACCAAACCATTTTGGTGACGCCAATGTTTCCGGAGGTTCACAGACTTTTTCGTATTGAATATGGCCATCAATTGTAGCCAGAATATCAGGTTTTTCCGTAACCTCGACATATTTATAGCCACGGATTTCAAAGGTATTCCGTAACAAAAACAGCATTTGCATCTCCAGTATATCGTTTTTCAATAGTGGCTCTTTTTTTAAATGTGAAACTGGAAACACAGAGAATGTCTTGAGTTTGATATTATCCAGTGAGGTGCCTTTAAAGGTCTGTATGCGAGGTGTATCTTTGTGGAGGACAGGGGAAATGTTCGTTGTTGATGCAGCACATCCATAAAAAAAAATAATTGCTGCACTCAATAAAAAACATTTGTATTTTATCATGCTCGCCTTTTAGTTTTCTTTTTTCAGGGGCTTTCAGGCCCGAATTGTTCGTCACACCAGCGGGAACCGGCATTAAGATTGTCTTCAAAGATGCGCTGATGCCATGTGACAAAGACAGCCCCTCTACCGGACATGGCTATTGCTTCATTGACCCTTTCCAACCCCTCAATCTTGACTACCCGGCATGAGAGCATCAGGCTTTTAATAAAAAAGGCGGCCATGGGAGGGATAATTTTCAATAGGACCGGATCATATGGGCGAAGGGAAGGTTTGATAGTGGATTTCAATTTCTATCTGTTACTTACGAAGTTTAAACTGCCTTTCAAGATTGCATATTCTCGGCCCATCGTGTTTTCTAAAGATTGTCGCTGAAGCTCAAATTCGTCCAGCCCTTTAACTGCATTGAATTTAATCATATCTCCGAACTTTAAAACAACTTTTGCAAAAGGTTTTGGAAGTAAAAACCTGTCCCAACTGTTAAAGTACCATGCCCTGTCCGCATGAATATAAAACGGGACAATCACTGCATTAGCGGCTTCTGCCAATCGAATAGCTCCGGCTTTTACTTTGCCTGCCGGTCCGAGTGGCCCGTCGACAATATGAGCTGCAAGCCTGTGTTTTATCAAATGTCTAATCATCAGTTTTAAGCCTTCAGCCCCTCCTTTTGAGGAAGAGCCTCTAACCGGATACCAGCCGGTTCTTTCTGCAATAGAAGAAGTAAGGCCCCCATCCCGGCTTTTGCTGATCATAATACCAGGACTATAAACCCGGTACTTCTTAAAGTAGCGGATAGCAGAAAAAAACTGCTGGTGATAGGCGCAAAGCAATACTGTTCCGTCGTCTTTCGAATAATAACTCAACCAGGAAGGCTCGTTTTCGACTTTGAGACGAAATGTAAGAGAATACGCGCGAACCAAATGGTATGGCAACGATTGTAGAAAATTTGTGGCTAGTTGTTTCATTTTTGCCAACATATAGGTATTCCTCTTTAAAATGATTTATAAGCATAAACGCTAAAATGATGCACAGGCAAATTATTACATTAACAGCCAAAAGGACTCCGATGTCAAGGAAGATTTCTGCTTCTTGACTTACTCACCTATACCTATAGGTGCTTGCCTGATTAACTGATTCTTTGGCCGGCAAAAGGCTGCAATTTTAAGTGCAGTATGCACAATTATCACCGCATAATCCCATCATGTTAGTCCCGCTCCACTAAACAACGGCGTGAAGGATATGGAAAAAGGGGCTAATCTTAATTTTATTGTTTTTCGCGCCAAAATAGGTCGGCCCCAGAGACTCTACGCTTACGCTCTTAATGAGGGAAAAACCTCTTTTTGAAAGAAAATCATCGATTCTATTTTTGTCAATACCAAATCGTGGCGGCTCACCTATCCTGGCATGATAACGGTGCAGGGTTGCCGCCTCTTTCGACTGTTCCGGTTCTCTGATAAAAGAAATATCGGGATAATCAAATATGATGGAACTGCCGCCGCCTGAATTTTCAGCAACGAATTTGAGGGTCTCATCAACTGCTTCCGGAGTTAGATAACCGGAAACAGCTTCCCAGACAAAAACCGATTTGGCTTGCGGATCATAACCGCTCTCCAATAACCGATCCGCGAGGTTATCTGTCTCAAAGTCGATCACGACGTAAACGACATGGTCAGGTAGATAACCCAACACCTTTTTGATTAATTTCATTTTCCTGTTCATGGTGCCGGCCTGATCCACCTCGAATACCTTAACCTTTCCCTTCAATCCGCCAAGCCTATATGCTCTTGCATCGAAACCCGATCCCAAGATAATGAGTTGATCGATACCATCTTCGATGCAGGCATCGATTTGGTCGTCGATATACCGGGTGCGGATAGTGACATATCCATAACCGCCGGGATACAACTTATCCATATACCATATAATACATTTTCGGGCGAAATCTGCATACCAGGATACAGGTTTGTTTAACAGGGGTATTCGGTTGAGCATATCGATAAGCCTGAAGCCGGGATATTTGAAGGAGAGGAAATATTTGGCCCACGGATCATAAAACAGGCGCAGGTGACTGGGCTGCATGGACTCGCAGGCTCGGGCGGCTGCAGCGGCCTCAGCAGATCTCCATGTCTTTTTTTCTTTCATGACTAACAGCCCTAATCTTTTTTCACTCGTTTCCGATTGCCGAATTCAGCGGTCTATATCGTCCATCCACAGGAAGAGGCTCGCACACCGCTTCGCCATTTTGCGGAATTATTCGATAGGCCCTGATTCCGGTGCTGACCGGCAAGATTCGATACATATCGTCCTCGACAGCAAACGCTGCATCGTCATCGCAAGCAATGGCAACCCGGCCGGTCTCGATCACCATTCGCGCCAAGTCTTCTTCTCGCTCTTGAGTGTGGTAATGCGGGCAGAAAAGCGCATCGATAAATCCCAAGCCATCAACCCGCACATAAAACCATTGCGCACCGCCATCGTAGCGCATGGAATCGCTATGGCCTTCGGCAAACCAGACAATAGCCCCTGCGCTCATGCCGGCCATGACGGTCCCGTTTTCAGCGGCGCGACGCAACAAGACATCAACTCCCTTACTGCGCCAGACGTTCAACATGCGCAATGTATTGCCCGGACCCACATAGATAATGTCGGAATTGTCGATCAGCGCCTCGATTTGCGCCGCTCCGGGGGGATTACTCACCAAATTGAGTACCCGTACCTCACAACCGAGCTTCTCACCGTAAAGTTTATTGAATGCATCTACGTACTCGGGAGCGTCGTCCATCGCGGTGGGGAGGAACAGCACGCGCGGGGGGCCGTCGACCAATGACACAATCTGTCGGTCTATACGCCAAGTTTGGCGACGGTTGAAGCTGCCGCCGCCGATAGCCACGATTTTCATATACCTCCTTGCCTGCCTCAGAAAGAGAAGCCCGAGTGCAAAGCTATGAGCCGGAGCCAGTCCTGAGATTGCCGAGGAGACCCGCAAGCGGGGCCTGTCCCTCCATAGCTTTAGCGACGGAGGACCTGTCCCGCCGTAGTTCTTAATGAAGGCGAATGGTGTGGGGGCTGAGGGTTTAAGACCCCCAGGCTACCTGATTCGATCGCGATTCATCGAATTCATTTCGATTCAGGCCTGTTATGCCTATGTTTCCGGTGCCTTCCGGAAAAAATTGGCCTTTATCCAGTTCCAGTTAAGGATTATGTGCAGTATGACCACGATGGCAAAAACTATCCCTCCCCCCTCGTGTAAAACTTCAAATACTTTGTGGGGAAGGATATCGTGCAAGAGTCCCATCAGTACCTGATTGATCAGGAGGACCCCCAGAATCGGATTGAGTATCTTCAGAACTGTATTTTTCTTCATGATTCCCTTCCTTATTCTTCACTTTATGAAAAATCGAGTTTGCACCCGAATGGTGCTTGGTCCGGTTAACGTGGAGAGCACCTGAACAGAGGTCAGGCGAATTGGTTCGGTACCCTACCGCGTAGCCTCCAACCATTAGATAGCTGACATTATGAGAGTTCAGAAGACTCAAAAAATCTTTGAAGTCTGGATGTAACTCGATCCTGGCCATAAACCATCCTTCTGTTTATCTCGATAGCTTCAATTCGCTCAAGCGGGCTTTTTGAAATCCAATATTTCTTTTCTTCTTCGATGTCATCAAAAGACGTAATATTCAATGTCTTTTTATCAAGGCGCGGAAGTTTATCCATATCCTCAGTCCTCCAAAATTATATTTTCTGCCATAATGTTCTGCATAAGGCGGTGCCTCCTTTTGCCTGAGCCCTTAATGCCATTGTCGGGCTTCTTTAAAATTGCTTTTGCGGCAAATCCGGGAAGACACCAATAATATCTTTTAGTTATTTTATCTGAATTTCAGTAACTAAACAACCCATAGATATTTATAGATGCCCGTAGGTGTTCCCAGCTAGAGGCCTTCGGCAAAATGCTTTCGAACCTGTTTGTTGCCAATATGCCTGGACAGCAATTTATAGTTATTCCGTTCATACCGGATTCTTCCTGCTATGGTTGCGGGATGAATCTTTAATTCTGCCGCTAAGTTATATACCTCTGCGGTCGTTGCCTTGTCTGCGATCGGCTTTTTATCCTAAACTTTTGTTCAGCAATCTCATCATGGTGAGGGTAAGTGCGCGTTTACCATTCAGGACTTCGGACACCTTGCTTTTAGTGCCGATAAAAGGAACCATGTCTTTCTGGCTTAAACCTAGCTGCTCCATGCGAAATTTTATCGCATCAATGGGATCAGGTGGGCTAATGGGAAAGTGGCGTTCTTCATACATTTCTACAAGCGCGGTCAGCAATTCCAATTCATCCATTTCGGCGCTGCCTGATTTGGCATCCATAAGCTGTTCAATGGGGGATAGCGCCACGACGTAATCTTCTTCATTTTTTATCAGGCGATTAATCATTTAAATCACCTCCGCGTCAATTTTATCATACTCTCGGTGGGTCCCAATAAAGCGCACAAACACAGTTCCGGAAACTTGTCAACAAAAAAGTTCCCTATTTGGGAACTTTTTTGTTTTCTCATTCAGATTTAATAGACTGCCGTTTCCTTGCGGGTTTTTTCTCTTATAGCATGCTTCTATCCCTTATCTGCGGTGTATCATTAGGCTACTTGGTAGATTATCGGACGATAATGTGGCTCAGGGACGGATTTTCCATGTTTGCGTGCGGACTCCAACCATACATCGTTTGCTTTCAATACCTACGACAACGCTTGTTCAGGGGATTCTCCGAAAGCAGAGCAATACTTCAAATTGCGGACGTCCCCTTTTACGTCCCCCTCTATTCAGGTAACTGGTACACAACTTCCGTGCTTGATTTAAGGTCGCCGGACAGCACTGGGCATTTATTTCTTCTTTTCTTTTTTTAATTTTCGTTTTTCTTTTGGGTTAAGCTGGGCCTTTTTTTGTTGTTCCCTTTTGCCTTTATCTTTTTTTCCTTTATCACCCATATCTCTTTCTCCTTGGTTTGAGGGTCAATTCTGCTGTTGACCCTTGGTAGATTTATCTTCTGTTTTTTTCATATGTATTTATGCTTCCGTTCCTTAACACATTTGTTTCAGTCTTCTTTTACAGATTCGTGAATGATTTAACTTAACCTATGACAATAGCTTTGGTTGCTTTTTTTAACAAGAGTCAACGGCAGACTTGACCCCCATTTATATGTATCATTATGTCATAATTGCACATGAAAAGCCAAAAAATTTATAATTTTGATGGAATGTGTACGGCTGGGAGTTAAAGATATTGATTTGGAAATAAACGAAATTAGGGCCAGAAGCGGCAAAGGCGACAAAGACCCTGTATATATTTTGTGGCATAAGGCGGGAGATTTGTGATATTTTCAATTCCGAGCATGAGACTACAGGGGTGGAATTTGAATGAGTTAAGAAGCAGATCTATAAGGGTCATTTTGATGTTACACGGAATTGAAAGTATTCCATTTGAAAACTGGCTGCCAGACTAATAACATAGGAGGTGCCATGAAGGTTATTTTTCATGAAAATTTTTATCAGGTCTATTCCTCAGATCCTGCGTCCGCACCGGGACGCATGGAGGCTATTGTTGATGTGATTGGTCCGTCCGTGGATTTTGTTGAGGCCGAGCCGGCTTCGGATTCAGACATCTCGGCGGTTCATACGGAACCTCACATTGACCACGTAAGGCGGGCGGGTGTTTATGAGGTGGCCGCGCTTGCGGCAGGGGGTGCGATTCAGGCAGCCGGCCTGTCTCTCAAAGAGCCAAGCTTTGGTCTTATAAGGCCGCCCGGTCATCATGCCTCCTCGGGCTCTGCATGGGGTTTCTGCTATTTCAACAACATGGCCATTGCACTCGAACACTTGAAGCGGAACAAAAAGATTGAGAGTGCCTACGTGCTTGATATTGACCTTCATTTCGGGGACGGCACGGTGAATATCCTCAAACCCAAAGACTATGTTACCGTACATAATGTGGCGGCCAGCACTCGTAAAGAATACCTTGCTGAAGTCAGAGACGAAATGGAGAATTGCCGTGCCGATGTCATAGGTATCTCTGCCGGTTTTGACAACCATGAGGATGACTGGGGAGGTACGCTTTTTACAGAGGATTACAGTGAGATAGGAAGGATGGTGCTGAATGCTTCAAAACGCCGTAATGGTGGGTGTTTTGCAATTCTGGAGGGCGGATACAACCATCAGGTTCTGGGTCATAATGTCATGGCCCTGATTGAAGGATTGTCAGGGGACTAAATTAGAGTTAAACCGGAGGCTACCAAATTAACCGGAGGCTAATAAATTGGAAGCGAACAAAATCACGTTCATTGTTAACCCAAATTCATCCAATGGGTCTACTGAAAAGGAATGGCCGCAGATCCAGTCCAAGGCAAAGGATATCCTCGGTCCTTTTACAACATTTATGACTAAAGGCCAAAGGCACGCAACCCGGCTGGCGCGTCAGGCTATCGGTTCAGGGGCTGAGATAGTTGTTTGCGTGGGTGGAGACGGCACCCTCAACGAGGTGATTAACGGTTTCGCGAATGAAAAGGGATCAATAGAACAGGGAGTTTTGTTAGGCTTCATACCAAGGGGAACAGGATGTGATTTCGTGAAATCCATATCAATCCCCGGAGATCCGGAGAGTGCCCTGAAGAATATCCTTGGTCGCAGATACCGCACCATTGACCTGGGAAAGATGACCTTTCAGGATCATGATGGTCAATCGTCATGCCTGTATTTCCACAATGTTCTCAGTTTCGGCCTTGGTGGTGAGGTGGATGAACGTGTCAACAGGACCACGAAAATGTTTGGCGGATTTGTATCCTTTATCTTAGCCACCATTATTTCCATCTTGCTCTACAACAAAAAGCGCATACGGCTTTGTGTAGACGATTCTTTCGATGAAGAAGTCACAAGCTGGAATGTTGCCGTAGCCAACGGCCAGTTTCACGGCGGCGGCATGCAGATAGCTCCCGGTGCCTCTTTGAACGATGGTCTATTCCAGATTACTGTTGTAGGTGACTTGAACCTGGCTCAAGTTTTCTGGAACCTGCCCAAGCTGTATAATGGCAAGATATATGAGCATAAAAAGATAACAAAGCTCATAGGGAGGCGCATAGAGGCCTCTTCATCCCAGTTGGTGCTCCTGGATATGGACGGCGAACAGCCGGGTAGACTCCCCGTAGTGGTTGAAATTGTCCCATCCGCAATCCGCATTATCAGTGATGATGCCCCGGCACATAATACGATGTAAGGTTCCGGGTGCCTCAAGTCCTGGCTGTCTTGGAATACAAAAAGCCTATCCCCTTATTATGCTGTACTGTCAAGTCGTTTTGGAACAAATATTCCCCTTTACCATCCTATGTCTATTAAGGAAGCATGCAATTTTTAACTTTTTGCGAGGCTATTAAAATTTGGTTGACGATATTATACAAAAATGTATAATATCGTAATTATCGTCTTAAATTATAGCATATTTTGAA
>CAZUHR010000046.1:0-13957 GCA_964620335.1 uncultured Desulfobacteraceae bacterium | reverse complement strand
CGGTCTTCCAACCCCTTAATTCCGCATATCTGTTATACATCCTGAAAAGGTCTCCGGCAAAAAGTGCGGCTTCCTCTCCGCCTGTACCAGCCCTTATTTCAAGGAGGATGTTTTTCTCATCGTTTGGGTCCTTTGGTAAAAGAAGGACTTGGAGTTCTTGTTCAAGCTTTACTACGGTTGAAGTAAGGATATCAATTTCTTCCCGAGCCAATTTTCTAATCTCTGGGTCTGGATCATCAAATAGAGATCGGTTGTTCTCGATTTCGCGCTGAACGGAGTTGCGTTTTCGAAACGCTGCTATGATAGGGGCGAGCGCGCTGTGTTCTTTCGCATATTTTTTATAGGTCTTCTGGTCCCGGACTATTTCTGGACGGCCCAATTGTCCTTCGAGCTCATCATAGCGCTCTTCAATTTCCTTGATTTTTTCAAACATTGATAACCTCGTAAAAGTCGTTTCGCTTTTTTTAGTCAACAAGGGAGGGCTAATCCTCTCTTCGAGCATGGGCTTGCCTGCCGTAGAGCTGGTGGGCTTACACGCCATGGCTCTTCCTGTTATGTTTTAAAAAAGTTAAAGTGTTACTTTTCCATAATGCCTCCAGATAAAAGAATACTATATCTTTTTCGGAAATAGAATAAGAGTTAAATCAAAAGAGGTTTAAGGGGGTGGATATGGAAGTTAAGTATAGCCCTTTGTTTGCCCCCCGAAAATGATATGTCTCAGATTATGGGGGCCATTACCGTTAAGGTATGCACATGATTTGCCGTGAGGAGAGTTCTGCATTGAAAACCAAAAATCTTAGGAAACCTCGGTTTAAAATGGGCTGCAACAGCACTATATAGCAATCCTCAGCGTGAGCGTAGGGATTGTGGTATAAAGTGCTGGTTTCTTAGCTCAGGTTTTCGAAGACTTCGCTTTGTTGAACTTCGCATACTTCTTTTTAAAACGCTCCACCCTGCCGGCTGAATCCACCAGCTTTTGTTTGCCTGTGAAAAAAGGATGGCATTTGGAACAGATTTCAACGCTTATTTCCTTTACTGTGGAGCCCACTTCAAATTTATTGCCACAGGCACAGTGGACTGTTGTCTTATAGTATTCTGGGTGAATCCCGTTTTTCATTTCTCGTTTATTCTCCTTTTATTTTTGCCGGGCTCCTAGCCCGGTAGTTATTCACTCATTGAAGCAAGAAACATCTTATTATTTTCTGTTCCCTTAATTTTTTCAAGTAGAAATTCCATGCTGTCAACCGGCGTAAGGGGAGCAAGCAATTTGCGGAGTATCCAGATACGATTGAGATCCAACTCATCCAATAAAAGCTCTTCCTTTCTGGTCCCGGAACGATTGATATCAATGGACGGGAATACGCGCCTGTCTGTCAATTTTCGATCAAGATGTATTTCCATATTCCCTGTGCCTTTGAACTCTTCAAAAATGACTTCGTCCATCCTGCTCCCCGTATCAATAAGAGCAGTAGCAATTATGGTCAGGCTTCCGCCTTCCTCTATATTTCTTGCCGCTCCAAAGAAGCGTTTCGGTTTGTGAAGTGCATTGGAATCTACACCGCCCGAGAGAATTTTTCCACTGGGCGGAACAACAGTGTTATAGGCCCGTGCCAATCGGGTAATGCTGTCCAAAAGGATTAGTACATCCAATTTGTGTTCAACTAGTCTTTTGGCTTTTTCAATTACCATTTCAGCCACCTGGACATGTCGCTGAGCAGGTTCATCAAAAGTTGAGCTGATGACTTCAGCGTCCACTGATCGAGCCATATCGGTTACCTCCTCAGGCCTTTCATCAATTAGAAGCACGATCTTGTGAATACTTTTGTCGTTGGCTGTCACACTGTTAGCCACGTTCTGGAGAAGCATGGTTTTGCCTGTTCTTGGAGGGGCAACAATAAGGCCACGTTGCCCCTTTCCGAGCGGTGTCATAAGGTCCATAATTCTTGCCGAATAATTATCGGGAGAGGTCTCAAGGTTAATTTTTTCGTCGGGGTAAAGAGGTGTGAGATTGTCAAATAAAATCTTTTCTCTTGCAATCTCCGGATCTTCGTGGTTGACCTTTTCCACTTTTAACAGTGCGAAGTATCTTTCCGAGTCTTTTGGCGGTCTAATCTGGCCCGCAATGGTGTCGCCTGTTCTCAGGTTAAAGCGGCGTATTTGCGAGGGTGAGATATAGATATCATCAGGTCCTGGAAGATAATTGGCGTCCGGAGCCCTAAGGAAGCCGAAGCCGTCGGGCAGGATCTCCAATACTCCCTCACCGTATATAAGGCCGTTTCGTTCAGAATGGGCTTGTAAGAGAGAAAAAATGAGGTCTTGCTTTCGCATTCCAGAAGCACCATCGATATGAAATTCCTTTGCCATTTCAGTCAGTTCACTGATTCTCATCATTTTAAGTTCTACAATATTCATGCTTTAACTCCATTTTTTAAATCTGTTTTCCAAATGGAAAGAACACTATAAAAGAAAATTATATCGAAGGACAAACAGATCCACGATATGGGCAAAAGCTTAAAAGCATTTACTATGCCCTGCTCTTGGCAGTGAGATCGACCTTGGAAACTCTTTAATGTGAGTTAATGAAGGTGACTCAGCAGGTTAGCTATAGAGTCTATTAAGATATCCGGTCTATACCGAATCCTCCAAAAGGCAGGAAAACATTCCAAATTATTAAAACTATAACGCCTTTTTAATTTATGTCAAGCTGTTTATTTGATAACCTCGCAAAAAGTCGGTTAGCTCCTTTCCAGATCGCTCACGAATTTGATTGCATGGGACATATCATCTGGAAGAGGCGCTTTAAATTCCAGATAAATTTTTTTTTCAGGGTGGACGAATCCCAAATGCTTGGCATGGAGCATTTGTCTGTTTATAGGCGGTGGTGCGGCCTTTCTAAATAGCGGAATTTTTTTCCACCAATTACGGCCGGGTCCGTAGATCGGGTCTCCCGCAATAGGATGACCTATGTGAGAGAGATGTACCCTTATTTGATGTGTACGCCCCGTCTTTATTGTGACCAGGAGGAGGGAAAAACCGCTGGCAAATTCCTCAGTTTTTTGCCATATAGTCAGGGCTTTTTTTTCTCCCGAGAGCGTGACCGCCATTTCTTTTCTTTTCCTTGGGTTACGACCAATAGGCAAATCGATTTTCCCCTTATTCCCTTTAACCAGACCGTGCACAAGGGCTACATATTGTTTTTTCACCACGCCGGATTTGAACTGCCTTTGAAGGAAGTGGTGGACCAGATCGTTTTTTGCAACAACCAGAAGACCCGAAGTATCTTTATCTAGCCTATGGACAATCCCGGGACGGATTGTGCCGCCTAACCCGGAAAGGCCCTGGCAGTGCTTTAAAAGGCCATGAACAAGTGTGCCTGTGGCATGACCAGGAGCGGGGTGAACAACGATACCAGCGGGTTTGTTAACTACAATTAGTGAGTCATCTTCATGGATTATTTCGAATTCTATGGCCTCAGGTTTCAGAATGGGGGGAGAGGGATGTGGAATTGAAACGATAACTTGATCCCCGGGAACCAATTTGTGGCTTGGCTTTGAATGACAGTTGTTTACCTTTACGTCTCCGTTTTTGATTAGCGACTGTATCCTTGATCGCGAAAGGCCAACCGGGCAGGAGGACAAAAAGACGTCCAATCTGATATTACTGTAGTCGTCAGGGATTCTGTAGAAGAATATCCCTTCTGTTTCATGTTCCACTTTAATGTTCAGACTTGATAGCCTTTAATGGTGCCCTTTATATTTGATTGTTCCGCGGCAATAGGCCAGGCCGCACATGCGAAAACCATACCGGATAATGTTTTGGTGGGACTTGATGTTCAATAAAGCCAAGAACTCCGGTGGTTAAGTTAATTCTGTTACCAGAGTTATATATCCAACATCTACAAAGCCTGCACAGTGCTGAGTTGATCAAGAAAAAATTTTGTCAAGGTCCTTTTCTATCTGTTCTTCACCAACCTTTTTGGCAAGAGATATTTCTTTGACTAAAAGGGTCCTGGCTGTGTCGAGCATCTTCCTTTCGCCAAAGGATAAGTCTTTTTCCAGCTTCAGGATCAAGAGATCGCGATAAACCTCGGCAACCTCAAAGACAGATCCCGTTTTTATCTTTTCCATGTATTCCCTGTAGCGTCTATTCCAGGTTTGATTGTCGAGAGGGACATCTCTTTTCTTGAGTATGGAAATTAGCTTTGGAACTTCTGTTTGTTCTATGAGCTCTCTCAGTCCCACATTATCAACATTGGTGGTAGGTATCATGATGATCATGTTATTATCGAGAATTCGCATTACATAGAAGTCCTGCTGGCAACCTGAAATCTCCTGGCTTTCGATTTTTTCTATTACGCCAACGCCATGTGCCGGATAAACAGCCAAATCACCTACGCTAAACATTTCAACCCCCAATACATTCTTTTTACCGTGTAAGACCCTTTCAACCAGTATGTCCTTTTTATATTTCCTGTTTCCCTGTTAGGCGAAGCGCCGGGAGCTAATCTCAGCCCAGGGTTACACCTTAACAAGGAAACGGAGGGTCTATAAATAGTTTTTATTCATATTATCATAACAGCCCGCCCCATTTGGCCAAGATAGGAGCAATAACGAGGGAAACCACGGACATCAACTTAATAAGGATGTTCATGGCTGGCCCCGAGGTATCTTTAAAGGGATCGCCAACTGTATCGCCCACAACAGCAGCCTTATGGTTGTTCGAACCTTTTCCACCGAGGTTTCCTTCTTCGATCCATTTTTTTGCATTATCCCAGGCACCGCCGCTATTGGCCATAAAGAGCGCAAGAAATGCTCCCATGGTTGTGGCGCCCAAAAGCATGCCGCCAAGGCTCGGGGGGCCTAGGATAAACCCAACGGCTACAGGTGTAAGAACGGCAACAAGGCCCGGCGTTACCATCTCCTTTAATGCGGATGTGGTCGCAATGGACACACAGGTCTTCGGATCCGGCTTTGCCCCTTCTTTTCCTTCCAGGAGTCCCGGGATTTCCCGGAATTGTCGCCTGATCTCCTCAACGATAGAAAAAGCGGCCTTTCCCACGGAGGTCATTGTCAGGGCTGCGCAGACCATGGGAACCATAGCGCCAATGAAGACGCCAATGACGACCATCGGGTTTGTGATATCAATAGTTGTCAAACCGACCGCCTGGGTGTAAGCCACAAAAAGGGCCAGTGCGGTGAGGGCCGCAGAGCCGATTGCAAAACCCTTTCCAATGGCAGCCGTAGTATTGCCAAGGGCGTCAAGGCTGTCCGTAATTTTCCTGGTTTCAGGGCCAAGGCCCGACATCTCCGATATCCCGCCCGCATTATCTGCAATAGGGCCGTAAGCATCTACGGTCATTGTAGCGCCCACGGTTGCCAACATACCCACTGCTGAAAGACCAATGCCGTAAATTCCCGCAGTTTTAAAACCGACAAACGTGGCCACGCAGATACCTAAGATGGGAAGATATGTGGATTGCATGCCTACTGCCAGCCCGGCAATAATAACGGTTGCGGGACCCGTTTTTGACTGCTCAGCTATACGGCGGACCGGAGGGCCTGATGTATAATACTCCGCAAGAAGACCGATGGCAATCCCGCAGAGCAGACCGGACAAAATGGCCCAGAAGGCTCCCATAGGCATGTTAATAGACTTGGTGATAATAATGGACAGCACCAAAAAAATGGCAGCAGCTACGAAAGTAGTGTACCTTAATGCCCCCGCCGGGTTTCCCTTCTGGAAAATTTTGATAGAAAATACACCTATAAATGAGCTGAGCATCCCGGCCATAACGACCAGAATGGGCATGGCCATGTATTTTAGTTTAATGGCCATGGGAGACATCCCTTTAAGCACTGGAAATTTGTCAATAAACTCGGGGGTAATGGCTAATGTGGCTCCAATAGCGATGGTAGCCACCACCGAACCAACAAAGGACTCGAAGATATCGGCACCCATCCCAGCAATGTCGCCCACGTTATCGCCCACGTTATCGGCAATTACTCCGGGATTCCGGGGATCATCTTCCGGAATACCTGCCTCTACTTTTCCCACGAGGTCAGCACCAACATCAGCTGCCTTTGTGTACACTCCCCCGCCCACGCGGGCAAACAGCGCAATGGAACTTGCTCCCATTGCAAAGCCGTTAATGTACTTGGCAGTCCCAGGGTCGCCCCCATAATACCAGAACCAGAAACCCAGGCCCATTAGTCCGAGTCCGGCCACGGCCAATCCCATGACAGAACCGGAAAAATAGGAGACATTAAGTGCCCTGGCTTGCCCGGATTCGGTTGCGGCCTGTGCGGTTCGGGAGTTACCCCTTGTGGCCGCCGTCATACCGGAAAAGCCTGCTAACATAGAGCAGAAAGCGCCTGTTACAAAGGCTATGGATGTTCGCCATTCGCCAAGCAGTAACGCCAAAAGAAGAAACACGGCGACTATGAAAATTACCAGAATGGAATATTCTTTCCTTAAGAATGCCATTGCGCCTTCATGGATTGCATTTTCAAGTTCCTGCATCAGCTCAGTGCCATTCGGTTGTTTCTTGACATAACCATAGATTAGCCAGGCAATGATCAGACTCAAAATCCCTAGATAGGGCGCGTAAACAGTTAATCCCTGCATCAGTTCTATTCCTCCTTGTTTGTTAAGTTTTGGCGATTGATATTATTCATTGCGGGTTCAAGCCCCTCCAAAACGACCAATTCGCATGCCGTAACTGCCAAACGAATTACGCTTTCCATAATTTGTTTTTCATCGTCAGTAAATGGTGCGAGGACATAGTCTTCAACTATTTCCTTACTGCGCGGTCGTCCTATGCCGATTTTGATCCTAGGGAATTGTGAATCACCCAGATGCTCGATAATGGACAGTACGCCTTTGTGTCCTCCGGCACCGCCACTCCTGATTATCCTAATCCTTCCAACGGGAAGGTCGAGATCGTCGTGTATAACCAGTATTTTTCCGGTGACAAGCCCGTAGGCATCAGCACAAGCCTTGACGGAAATACCGCTTAGGTTCATGAATGTTTCCGGAAAAAGAAGCAGGATCTCCTCATTCTTATAAGTCGTCAGTGCACATCTTGACTGGAAGCGGCCGCCTGTCATTTGTACACCTAGATTTCGACTCCACAGGTCGATTACATTAAATCCTGCGTTGTGCCTTGTATCTCTATATTCCCGCCCTGGGTTTCCGAGACCTACAATCAAGTACACTGTAATTTATTTGATCACCAAACCGACTACCAATTATTCTTGTGTTTCTTCAGATATTTCAGTTTCTTCTTTTTCTTCAGAGGCTGCTTCTTCACCAACCTCGACTTCTTCCTCTTCTTCCACCTTCTCCTCAACCGCTACCGTGGGTGCCGCAACGACTGCTATGGTTATATGGCCTTCATCTGAGGAAGTAATTCCTTCTGGGAATTTAATATCGCTGATATGCAGCGAATCACCAATGTCGAGGGCTGACACATCAAGATCTAAAGAATCAATCAACTTGTCAGGCATACAGGAGATGGTCAATTCCCGTCTGATATGCTGAAGAACGCCACCTTCTGTTACCCCTACCGGGGTCCCGATCAGTCGGACTCGGATATTTACCCTGATTTCCTTGTCCATGGATATCTCGCAAAAGTCCGCATGAAGGTAGGTGTTCTTGATGGGGTCAATCAAGAGATCTTTTATCATGGCCTTTCTGGTCTCTGTCCCCCGATCTGATTTTATCTGAAGATCAAGGATGACATTCTCACGTCTGTTTTCTTTCGAGACCCGCATCAATTCAGGATAATCTACGACAAGCATAACTGGTTCGGTTTTTGGACCGTAGAATATAGCCGGGATCTGATTATTATTTCTGAGTTTTCTTGCAGCTCCTTTTCCCTTGCTTTTTCTTACTCGGGCAGCAAGTGTGATCTGAGACATTTAGTACCTCCGACAACTAATAAAATTTTTCACAAACTAAAAAAAACGCCTGTTGGGCCAGGACATTTTCGGTTTAAACGAATAGGGTGCTGACCGAATGAGAATTGTAAATTCTCTTGATGGTTTCCCCTAAGAGCTCTGCTACGGATAATATAGTGATTTTTTGACAATTATTGGCCTTGTCATTTAGGGGGATGGTATTTGTTATAAACAGGCTGTCAATGGCTGATTCTTCTATCCTTTCGATAGCAGGGCCCGACAGGACAGCGTGTGTGCAGCACGCGTGGATTCCTATTGTCCCCCTGGTATTAAGCGCCATAGCAGCCTGGGTCAATGTGCCTGCAGTATCTACCATGTCATCAAGAATAACAGCGGTTTTACCTTCTACCTCCCCGATGATGTTCATGGCTTCGGCTACGTTGGGTGCTTCCCTCCTCTTATCTATGATCGCCAGGGAGGCGTTCAGTCGCTTGGCAAAGGCGCGTGCCCTTTCCACACCTCCGGCATCTGGCGACACAATAACCAGGTCGTTTTGAAAGTTGGTTTGAATATATTCCAACAATATGGGTGCGGCAAAAATATTGTCCACCGGAATATTGAAATAGCCCTGGATCTGCCCCGCATGCAGGTCAATAGATACAACCCTGTTTGCCCCCGCTACAGTGATAAGGTCTGCAACGAGTTTTGCGGTGATGGGAACCCGGGGTTTGACCTTTCTGTCCTGACGGCCATAACCGTAATAAGGTACTACCGCAGTAATTCTTTTTGCCGAGGCCCTTTTAAGGGCGTCCATTATTATGAGAAGTTGCATCAGGTTGTCATTGACCGGTGTACAGGTGGATTGAAGAATAAAGGCATCGCGGCCTCTGACGTTTTCACCTATCTCCACCTGCGTCTCCCCATCGCTGAATGTCTTGGTGGTTATTTTCCCCGGTGCAACACCAAGATAATTACACACTTCAAGCGTTAAAGTCGGGTTGGAAGTGCCTCCAAAAAGGATTAGTTCAGGATCAAATTGCATTTTTCATAGCTCTTTCTGGCTGGGGTGGGAGGATTCGAACCTCCGAATGCGGGCTCCAAAGGCCCGTGTCTTACCGCTTGACGACACCCCAGTGTCATCTTACCCGTTCAGGCCCTCTACCGAAAAAACATCCCCCAGATTTTTGCGGAGGAGGTCTTTCTTTACCAACAGGGCTTGATCCCTGGAGCTAAAAACACCGAAGACACTCGGGCCGCTACCGGACATCAAGGCACCCTCCGCCCCCGCATCCACTAACAATTTTTTTATGGAATTTATGACAGGGAAATGAGTTGCGGTTACCGTCTCCAGGTCATTTTCGAGGATATCGCTCACCGCAAGGGGATCTCTTTCCAAGGATTTGATAATAAAGCTATATTCATTTTTTGTCAACTTTATTTTCAGGTTTCTATAGACCCATGATGTCGACACATGAAAGCGGGGCGTTACGATAACATACCAAAAATGCGGCCATTTTTTAATTGGCCTCAAAATTTCCCCGATCCCCTTGGCTACACACGGTCTATTTTGCAAAAAGAAGGGAACGTCTGCACCTAAACCGATAGCTATTTCGGCCAGATCCCGTATTTTAAGAGGATTTTCGTGCATCTTGTTAAGGGCCATTAGGGTGCAGGCGGCATCACTGCTCCCGCCCCCCAGACCGGCTGCAACGGGAATGTTTTTTGTGAGTGTTAGGTTAAGACCCTTGTTGGGCTTGGTTCGGGAAAAAAAGGCTGTAGCTGCTCTGTAAACAAGATTTTTATGATCATCTGGTACAGAAAAACCGCGGCAGGCAAGCTTGATCCGCCCTGACCGGGTCAATGTCAGTTCAAGATGGTCAAACAGGGTGACGGGAACCATTATTGAGACCAGCTCATGGAACCCGTCCGGCCGTAGAGCGGTTACCTTGAGTCTTATATTCAGCTTGGCGGGTGCCGGAATTTTTATGCGGACACCCCCTTTAGGGAACCTTAAGTGTCAGATAAATGGTTTTACCTCCCCTCTTGATCAGAAAGAGGATGGTGTCGCCCTTATTATATTCACGAATCTTGCTTAAAAACTCTTCAAGATCTTTTGCCGGCACCTGATCAATCTCAAGGATGATATCTCCTTGCTTTAAGCCGGCCTCCTCTGCGGGTGAATTTCTTTCAACCTGCATCACAACCAGACCGGTAGTTTGAGACAGGCCAAGACTCTCTGCAAGCTGCGGTGTAATCTCCTGAACGGTCATGCCCAATTCTGGTTTGGCTTTGGCGACATCCTGGGATTCTTTCTCCTCTTTCAGCTCTCCAATTTTTACTTTGCAGGTCTTTTTTCGGCCGTTCCGGATGACATCAACATCAACCTTTATTCCTACGGGGGTGGACCCTACAATAAAAGGGAGGTCGTTCATTTCATCGATCTGTTTGCCGTTAAAGGAAATAATTACATCCCCCCTTTTGATCCCCGCTTTTTCGGCAGGACCCCCTGCCGCGACATCCGCTACCAGGGCACCCTTTTCATCTTTCAGATTGAATTTGTCCTTCAGTTCAGGCGTAACCTTTTGAATCATGACACCCAGCCATCCCCTGATCACCTTTCCCTTCTTGAGTTGGGGCAGGAGATCCTTGGCCATGTTTATAGGAATGGCAAACCCGATGCCTATGTTTCCTCCGCTCTGGGAGAAGATGGCCGAATTGATCCCTATAACTTGCCCAGCCGTGTTCAAAAGAGGGCCTCCGCTATTTCCGGGATTTATAGAAGCGTCGGTCTGGATGAAGTTGTCGTAAGGTCCTGCGCCTATTTGCCTGTACTTGGCGCTTACAATGCCAGCAGTAACAGTATTGCCGAGGCCGAAAGGATTTCCAATTGCTACAACCCAGTCTCCTACCTCGAGTTTGTCCGAATCACCAAGCGGTAGAGGTATGAGCTGATCATCCGGTTCAATGCTAATCAAGGCCAGATCTGTCTTGGGATCACGGCCTATGATTTTTGCGTTGAATTCTCTTTCATCGGCCAGCTTGACTTTGATTTCGTCCGTCTTGTCCACAACATGATTATTGGTCAATATGAACCCATCCTTGTCTATGATAAAGCCGGTTCCGAGACTGCGCTGCCTAAAGTCCTTTGGAGTCTGATCTCTAAAAAATCTCTCGAAAAAGTCTTTGAAGGGGTCATTAGGACCAAAAGGAAAGGGGGTCGGCCCTCGCCCTTTAATAACCTTAACTGCACTGATATTAACCACCGACGGACTGGCGTTTTTGGCCAGTTGAGAAAAAGATCCCGGTGCAGTTGGGAGGACCGGGCTTGTCTGGGCGTCCGGCGCTGGGAGAGGGCCAATCAAAGTTGATGCTAAAAACCCTATGGCCAGGCAGAAAAAGGTCCATCCGATCAGCTTTAAATGTCTTCTATTGGTGTGTGTTAAATCCATAAGGAACTCCTAAAATTCTAAAAATTATTAAAATTTATGCATCCGTAAAAAGTCAAAATGCATGTCATTGCGAGGCCCGCATAGCGGGATAAACTCCGCGAAGCAATCTCGTGTACCATAAGTGCTTGTTTTCATAAGATTGCTTCGGTCTAATGCCCTCGCAATGACCTCGATTTAATTTAAGCATTTTTCTGAAACTTTCTACTATTTATTTTTAGGTGGTCAGCGGCCAGACTTCTCCCTGCACCTGTATAGCACTATTTCGCGGCCTTGACGAAACGCCATTTTAGGTCGGTTAGAACACTATCAAGAAATTTCTGTTCTTCCTCTGTGAGATTCCCCTGTGTCTTTTCCTGTAGCATGGAAATTGTGTCAATAGCGTGTTTTGCAAGGGGAAGGTCTTGCTTTTTTTCACCAGTATTGGGATCGGGGATTTCGCCGAAATGAAAAAGGGCCGAAGAACTGAGGCTGAAGATCAGGGAAGTGAAATTGACCTCCGGCAACGGGGTCTTCCTGGTTTCCTCCTTTGCAGCCTGTTCTTTGGTCTCTTCTTCCTTCTTTTTTACCTCCTCTGAGCCCTTTTCCTTTAATTCGCCCTTTTCATCAAGGGATCTTCTGTCCTTTATTATAAAGCCCCTTTCTTCTTCATTCATGACGTAGCTCCTTAATTCTACAACTCGATTCTTCTAACTGAAAACACTTGTGTAAGGCCCCTAAGTTCTTCAAGAATTTTGTCTTCAACAAATGAGTTGGTAGTCAACAGAATTATGTTCTGCTTTTTCTTCTTTTCCTCTCCCACCTTCATGCGGCTTATGTTGATGCCCCGATTCCCTAACGCAGTTGCAATCTGGCCAATGACACCAGGGCTGTCCTGGTTATATAAGAGCAGATTGTGGCCCTCAGGAATTGCCTCAAGGTAAAAGTCGTTAATGCGCAGGATCCTGGGCAGCGTTTTTCCGAAGATGGTGCCGGAAATGATGTTCTGGCCTTCCAAAGTCTTGACCGTGAGCTCGACGAGGCTGGAAAAATCCTCAGAGGTTTTGCTCTTGGATTCCACGACCTTTATGCCTCGATCGGCCGCAATATAAGGCGCATTGACAAAGTTCACATCATCTCTGAGTATGGGCGTGAGCAGCCCTTTGAGCATGGCCGTGGTAAGAGGTCCCAGATCGTATTCGGTTACGGCTCCCAAGTAATCGATCCTTGCCTCCAGAATGGCGCTGTCAGCAAGCTGGGATTGTAGGGAGCCCATCCTTTCCAGAAGAATTACATAGGGCCTCAGGGTGCTCATCAACTCGCTGCTGATGGCAGGTACATTGACCGCATTTTTTACGGATCCGTGAAGAAGATATGCAACGATCTGTTCGGCAACATCCTTGGCCACGTTGTCCTGGGCTTCCTTTGTGGAAGCGCCCAAATGGGGAGTGCAGATGAAATTTGGAAGTTTCATCAGCCTTATTTTCCCCGGCGGCTCGGTGCTGAAAACATCCATGGCTGCGCCTGCCAGATGGCCCGATTCAAGGGCGTCACAGAGATCGTCTTCATTGACGATTCCACCGCGCGCGCAGTTGATCAGCATGGTACCCTTTTTCATTTTTGCTATGGTCCTGCTGTTTATCATGTTGGTCGTTTCATCTGTTTTCGGAGTATGGATCGTCAAATAATCTGCCCGTTTGAGCAGTTCATCAAAGGAAACCGGTTCAAGATCCAGCCTTTCAATGGCCTCGGGTTTGATGTAGGGGTCATAGACAATTACCTTCATTTTCATGCCCCTGGCCCTTTCCGCCACAATGCGACCGATATGACCGACACCGATCAGACCAAGGGTCTTGTTGAAAAGCTCCCTGCCTTGATATTTTTTCTTATCCCATTTGCCGGCCTTCAGGGAAGCGGTGGCCTGGGGTATATTGCGGGTGAGAGACATGATCATGGCGATAGTGTGTTCGGCCGTTGTGATGGTATTGCCTTCAGGTGTGTTCATCACCACTATCCCACGCTGGCTGGCAGCCGGGATGTCCACGTTATCCAGGCCGATTCCTGCGCGACCAATTACCTTGAGGTTGTCTGCGGCGTCAATAATGTCTCCTGTAACCTTGGTGGCGCTGCGTATCGCTAGGCCGTCATATTGGCCGATAATCCCTTTGAGTTCCTCATGGGACAGGCCTGTATTGACGTCCACGTCAATGCCGGGTGTTTCACGGAATATATTGATGCCCACCTCGGATAAGGGGTCGCTTACAAGGATTTTCATGAGATTTTCTCCTTACAGAAAGATGTCTTTCTTTTGAAACCTGTTTGCGTGAAGTTGGGAATTCGCTTTAATAAACAAAGTTTACAGTGAGTCCTCACGTAGTCAGGTTGAAGGTGTTTGGACTGAAGGCTGAAGGGGAAGCAGAACCGAAAGGGTTTTTTTAGGGATAAAACAGTTACAATAAAAAGACCCATGTATACCACCTTCAGCCTAAATAACCTCACTCACTGCAAAATATCAAAATAATGCTATCATGCAAAGCAATTTTGTCAAGATGGTTGTTAGAAGGAAAAAATGAGAAAAAATCCTTGACATTTGTTTTTTATGTTGATAAACGGTCATATTCATAAACTCAGGGG
>CAZUHR010000045.1:0-14020 GCA_964620335.1 uncultured Desulfobacteraceae bacterium | reverse complement strand
TTTCCCAATGTGAATATTCTTCCTTTTGATGCACAAAGCGGCAAAACTTATGGCCGGATGAAGGCCCTTTTAGAAAAAAGAGGGGTTCCAAAGAGTGAGCCTGACCTAAGGATTGCTTCTATAGCAATTCAACATGATATGATTCTAATCACGGGAAATAAGAGTCATTTCATAAATATTCCCGGGCTTAATGTCGAGGACTGGATTAACGGAGATTGATAAGGCAAATCGTGAGGAAATTCCTTGGGACCGTTTTCCTTAAGTGTGAACTTCCATTTTAATCATAACCTCATTTTTTGAAATGGTGAATTATGTATCTTGAAAAAACAATCGCCGTAGTAGTACCTGCCTATAACGAAGAGAAGCTGATAGAGAAGACCTTATCTTCAATCCCATATTTAGTGGATAGAATTATTGTTGTCAATGATGCAAGCCGTGATAATACAGGTCAACTCGTAAAGGAAATGGCTGAAAAGGATCAAAGGATAGAACTGATTGAACATAACGTTAATCAGGGTGTAGGCGGGGCAATTATCAGTGGGTATATTAAGGCGCGAGATTCAGGAATAGACGTGACCGCAGTTATGGCTGGCGATGCCCAAATGGATCCTGATGATCTTGTTAATATTGTCGAACCAGTGGCAAACGGGAATACAGACTACTGTAAAGGAAATCGGCTCTTTTACGGCGATGCCTGGAATATGATCCCACATTACCGGTATCTGGGCAATTCCTTTCTTTCGTTGTTGACCAAGATTGCTTCGGGTTACTGGCACATTGCAGACTCCCAAAGTGGCTATACTGCTATTTCCCTTATAGCCCTTAAAAGGATAGACCTTGCCAGGATTTATAAGCGCTATGGTATGCCGAATGACCTGCTAATCAAGCTGAATCAATATGATTTTCGAGTAACAGATATACATATAAGACCTATTTATAATGTGGGAGAAAAATCTGGAATAAGGCTCGGGCGCGTCATCCCAAGGATCTCATGGATCTTATTTAAGGGCTTTTGGCAAAGGATACTATTTAAGTATGTGATAAAAGATTTCCATCCTCTGGTTTTCTTCTATTTTCTTTCATTTATCCTTTTAGGTGCAAGTGCCCCCCTTGCGATTAGATTGTTTTACATATGGTATGTAAATGGTGACATTCCCGATATTAATGCTCTGGCACTTATTTTTTCTTTAATCAGTGGACTCCAAACTCTTTTCTTCGGCATGTGGTTTGATATGGAGTACAATAAAGATCTTAAGGGTAGATAATATGATAAAGACAGGTATCATTGGTTGTGGCTATGGGGGGCCGAATCTTATCAGGAATTTCACTTAAATCTCTTATTCAGAGCTAATATATGCCTGTGATTTCGATTCCCGTGGCTGAGAAAATTTCCAACGAGATATTTTCTTTGCCGATGTATCCCGGGCTGACAGAAGAACAGATTAAAGAGACCGTACACAAAATCGAGGAATTTGTGTCTTGAGAATTTGTGTTCTAACTACCTCGTTCCCAAGGTTTCCAGAAGGAGATGGCGCCTGTGGAAATTTCGTCAATAACCTTGTCCAGGCCTTGTCGGAGAAGATCGAGATAAGGGTAGTAGCTCCCCACGATCATGGAGCGGAAATAAGAGATAAATTCAATGATGTTTGTGTTTTTCGCTTTCGCTATTTTTTCCCTTCAAAGTTGGAAAGACTTGCCTATGGTGAAAAAGGGATCATCGAGAATTTAAGAAAGAACTTTCTTCTTGTTTTGCAAGTACCCTTTTTCCTCTTCTTTTTTCTTTTAAAAACCTGGCAGGTTTCAAGGGGCTGTGACTTGATTCATGCTAACTGGGTAATTACGGGGGCGATTGCGCTAATGGTGAAGGGTCTTCTAAATATACCCGTTGTTTTGACGGTTCACAACACCAGATTGCGACATTTTCCTGAGTGGTTGACGAGATATGTTGTTGGAAAGGTGGATATGGTCATTTCTCCACATCCCGAATTGACTGAAATAATTCGAACTTTTGGGAAGAAAAGATTGGTTGAAATTCCCAATATGATTGATTTTGATGAGGTTGGTCTAACAAAAGACGTAAGCCAACTCAGAAAAGAGCTTGGAATTAAAGACGAAATGATCGTTACCTATGTAGCTCGTCTGGTTGAGTGGAAGGATCCCTGGACATTTGTAAAGAGTATTCCTTTTGTCATAAATGAGCTGAAGAACGTAAAATTTCTTGTAATTGGCGGGGGCACATTAGAAAACGATTTGCGACAATTAATTAAGAAATTAAATATTGGAAAATATGTAGTCGTAACAGGGCAAAGGAACGATATAGGTTCGATCTTAGAGGTTTCGGATGTTTTTGCTGCCCTTAGTACGGTTGAGAATATCTGGAGCATGACGATTGTCGAGGCGATGACAGCTGGTGTGGCGTGTATAATCACACGAGTGGGGTCAACTGGAGAGGTATTAGATCATTTGAAAAATTCTTATCTTATCCCCCCTAAGGACGAGAGAGCGCTTGCAGAGGGAATCGTGAGACTGCTCAAGGATGAGGAATTGCGAAAAGGATTGTCCGACTGTGCCAAAGAGCTGATGGCAAAAACCGGTATTGGAAGAGAAAATATCATTGAAAAAACGCTAGACGTTTATTACCGAATTGTCGCAGGGGTCAATCATGGTTGAGAGGGGATACCAAAGCCGATATTCGGATATGGTCCCCGTTATATTAGACGAGAAGTCTCGGCTCAAGAAGGCTGAGAAAATATTAAGGGTCCTTGAGGATTATCTAGATGGGAGCGATTTAAGGAATCTTGATTGCCTTGATACCGGATGCTCCGGTGGTATTATTGATTTCTTTCTGGCCGGCCATTTTAAAAGGATGGTAGGACTTGATATCGACAAAAAGGCAATATATTTTGCAAAAGGATATCAGAAAGCTGATAATATGAGCCTTTTAGTCGGCGATGCCATGTGTCTTCCTTTTGGAGATTGCTTTTTTGATGTTGTTATCTGTAATCATGTTTATGCACATGTTCCGGAACCTCTTGAAATGATGAGAGAGATTTATCGTGTTCTCAAGCCAGCCGGCGTGTGTTACTTTGCTGCGGGAAACAGATTTTCAGTAATTGAAGGAAACTACATGCTTCCTTTTTTGTCCTGGCTCCCTCCTCGGTTTGCAAATCTCTATCTTAAGACTATAAGGGGGATACCTTTTTATTATGAAAGGCATTTTTCCCTGCTACAATTAAGAAAGTTGGTTAAAAACTTTGAAGTTGTTGATTACACATTAAAAATTATCTTTGAACCGGAAAAATTTGGGCATAGTTTTAATAAAATGAGAACGATTCCAAGGATTTTTAGAAAGATTGTCTCTGCCCTCTATCCTTTAATTCCTACTTATATATGGTTATTGGTTAAGTAAAAAAGCTTGAATAATTTATAAGATGAACCAAGACGAAGCCTTTAGAGTGAGTTTGATTTCCCCCCCCAGTAGGGCGAAATCTGTTCGGCCGCCACTGGGATTGATGTATTTAGCATCGAGTATTAAGGAGAAAATACACGATGTACAAGTAGATATTATAGACCTGAAGTCTTCTTCAGCGCCAGAATTTGTTTTAGAAGAAATTGTTAATAGCGTTAAAAGAAACAAACCAAGATTGGTCGGTATTTCTTGCCTATCAACCGATATGGGTGATGTCAGAAGATTAGTGAGGAGAATAAAAAAGGAAGATGAGGGTATCCTGACCGTAGTAGGCGGAATACATCCTACTCTTTTCCCCAAGTATTTCTTTGAAAAATCCGATGATGTTGATTTTGTGGTTATGGGTGAAGGAGAAGTCAGTCTCGTAGAGCTTATCAAGGGGATTAGAACTGAAGGCAATTTGGGAGCAATTGATGGAATAGCCTACAAGCATCAAGGGGAGGTTTATATAAATAAGCAACGGGATCCCATAAAAGACATGGATAAAATTCCGTTTCCTGCGTTTGATCTTGTGGATATGGAATATTACACCATGCCTAGTGAATGGGTTATTAGAGGAGTCCCTATCTCCGGATTTTTTATATTTACTGGCCGAGGATGCCCTTATGCGTGCAAGTTCTGCGTGAATAAAAACCTCTCCGATAGAAGGGTAAGATTACGAAGTGCAAGAAATGTTGTAGACGAACTAGAATTCCTTATTGAAAATTATCATATTGACGGTTTCTTTATTTATGACGATGCATTTGGTCTAAATCGAAAACGAGCACTTGAGATTTGCGATGAGATCATAAAAAGGAAGCTGGACTTGGTTTGGGGATGCCAGGCAAGGGTTAATTTGATCACAGAGGACATGATAAGGAGAATGAAAGAGGCCGGATGCATTCAACTTGAATTTGGTGTCGAATCGGGCTCTCAGCGTATTTTAGATAGCCTGCATAAACAGATTAAGGTTGAAGATACAAAGAAGATTTTTGAATTATGCGATAAGCATGGGATGCGGAAGCTTGCAAATTACCTGATAAACACTCCTGAAGAAACAAAGGAAGATGTTGAAGCTACTCTTAATCTAGCGACTGAGATAGGGGCGAATATAAATTTGTTCAATATTACAACCCTTTTCCCCGGCAGTGATCTTTACTATGAGTTTAAAAAGGATATTCCCGAAGAAGATTTAGTCAAGTTTGCGAGCCAGGATAATATTGAAGAATTCTTGGATATTATAGAAAGCAAATATAAGCTCTCAAGCCACGATATTCCTTTATCCGATTTATTGGTAACTATATCTCAAAGATTTCCTGTGAGAGGAAAACTTTCTTTGAGATGGGATTGGAAATACCTCACTCAGATGTGGAAACTCATTTCTTTCATGTTTGCACCTAGGTATATAAAAGTAATTGCCAAGTCAAAGAAGAAGAGGGGGTATCTTAAAATGCTTTTCTCCCTGATATCCCACTTATTTAATAAATAGGCATGCATTTGAAAAGAAGGTTAATATGTGATGGGTGGAGGTAGATTCTTATTACTAAGTTATGAAAGAGGTTACTTAAGGGAGCAACTTGAAATCGAAGGATTAACTGGATATTTCGAGGAAGAGTCCGAACTTCCTCAAGAACTCTCCTATTATGATTTGATTATTGTAAATGGATTTGGATTGAAGAAAGAGATGGTCCGGAATCTGCTTGATTATGCTTACAATGGAGGGCTTTTATTTGTAATAAGACCTTGTGAAAATTTTGAGGATGGTATCTGTTTGAAGAGAGAAGGGGTGCAGCGCAAGGGATGGTTGCACGACGATTATGACGACAATGTCTACCAGGTATTCGGCATAGCGAAATACAAATCCCAGAATGTTATTTTCGATCTGCTGAAAGAGGGGGGCGAGGCTACCGAATACTCCTTAATATTCCAGATACCTATTGGAGCAGGGAAAGTTTATGTCTTAGCATTTGATTTTAGCCAAACAATGTTTTCTCTTTTGCAGGGAAGGGACCTTTTGCCGGACGAGAAAGACGAGTTCGGGATTCCGAGAGTAGATTTTGGAAGACTTGTTGAGGATAACAAAAGATTCGTGCCCCAAGTCGACGGGTTGAGAAGAATTCTCGTCAGGCTAATCGAAGACAATCTTTATTTTCCCATTCCAAGGTTATGGTATTTCCCCAATAGAGTAAAGGGAGGGATAGCCTTTACCCATGATAGCGATGCTTCAAATTGCATTGATTTCGATGTAGTAAATGAGTTGGATTTAAATATGGGCCTGAAGGCCACCACTTTTATGATGGTAGCAGATGGGAATCCGAGAGGTTGGAAGAAGTTTGTTTCCAAAGGGTTAGACTTGCAGTTCCACCCTATTCTGAACTTTCGTGTATCAGCAATTAACAGTAATCGTCTAAAGGCCTTCACATTGCATTTGCCGAAAGGTATCAAAAGACTGGCCTTCTACCTTCAGAAACGTATTTTAGAGATATTTTCTACTAAAAAGCTAATTGGAGTAAGGAATCACGGACTTGTGTGGCCAAGGATGAAGGATTATTTTAATTTGATAAAAAGACTTGGGATTCTTTACGACAGCACGTTGGGATCGAACTATTATTTTGGATATATGTATGGAACAGGATTTCCCTACTTCTTGAGATTTCCTGATACATTTAAAAATACGAACATTCTTGAGATCCCGCTTCACATCATGGATTCCGTTTTCATAGAGGGCTTTGGTCAGGAGTGGAAGAGAGGGGAGCCTTTTTTACTGATAAAAAAATTTTTAGATGAGTCGATAGAAAGATATAATTCAATGATAACAATCAATTTTCACCATTTTTTTCTGCTAAGTAAAGTTATGCGTTTAAACAACCTTGATCTTTATAGAAAGGTCGTGAATTATGTGAAAAAAAGAAATTTTTTTATTATTAATTTAACCCAATTTAACACATTCTGGAGAAAAAGACTAAATACCAGAATAGTAGGGATCCGCTGGAATAGGACTGAGGGAAAATTGACTTTTGGTATTAAATCAAATGAGGATATTAATGGGTTGACTTACTTACTGCCAGTGAACTTTAGGGAGGGTCTCTTTCTCCGAGGCAATGGTGAATCTACTCGATCAATTGTGCAAAATGGAAGAGAGTATAGGATGTATAGGGTTGATCTTAAAGCGGATATATTGGTCGATGTAACTGCACAATATACCAAATTTTGAGGGATTTATGAGACCTAAGGAATTGTGGAATTATTTTATCAGGGGTTACTCATATTTTCATAGGCAGGAGAGATGTCTTGGGTTTGCCGAGATCTACAATCTAGAGTCCACAAATATCTGCCCAATGGACTGCAAGATGTGCCCGCGCAGGAACATGACAAGAGATCTCGGTTATATGAAATTTCCACTCTTCCAAAAGATAATCGATCAGACAAAAGGCTATACGGAGATACTCTGGCTGGATCATTTTGGCGATCCGCTTTTCAATCCGCAATTAAAAAAAATGGTGAGTTATGCAAAGAGCATTGGTATCGAAACTAGAATATCAACGAATCCCACTTCACTATCGCCAAAGAGAGTAAAAGAAATTATAGATACAGGACTTGACCGTATATTATTATCCCTGGATGGCACTAACCAGGAAACCTATAGTTTACTCCGGGGGGAGAATGCTAATTATGATAAAGCTGTTGATAACATAAATAGACTTGTGGAGATGAAATTACAGAACAAAGACGAAAAACCCTTCATCGAGGTTTCTATGATCAGGATGAAAGAGACCGAGGCGGAGATTGAAGAATTTAAAAACAGATGGAATATGAAGGGTATCAACAAGATCTTGATAAAGCAGTTTAAGACTTGGGATGGATCTGATCCAGAGATAATCAAGCTCGCCGAAGAGGCGCAATTAAGTGAGACTTACAGGGAACCAGTTGAATATCCTTGTGTAAGACCCTGGTTTATCATAACGATTCTTTGGGATGGGAGAGTAGTACCTTGCTGTTATGATTATGATGGGAAGTACATAATTGGTGATCTGAAGTCAGAGTCATTAGAGGAAATTTGGAACAATGAAAGAATGCGAAAGTTAAGGTGGCAGCATATTCATAATAATTTTGAGGATAATTCGTTATGTGCAGAGTGCAAGGAAAAGAAAGGTTTCCCATCAAGCAAATTTTATCCTTTTGATTTCAGGGTGTTAAGAAATATGAAGATAAAAAGCATATTCAATTCGATAAAGAGGGAAGAGGAATCTGCAAGGTAATGATGGGTGAGGATAGGCCTAGCATCTTAATGATAACTATACCGATATTTCCTCCTTGGGATAATGCTTCAAAGAATAGGGCATACAGTATCGCCCTGAATATAAAAAAACATAAGATTCATCTCTTGACTAAGAAGGGTGATCTGTTGCCATGGAAAACGGACAATATTGTCTTTGAAGATGTCTATAAAACAAAGCATGTTCTTCTCCAGAAGCTTTTCCTGGGCCTACGATTGTTGAGAAAAGATCCCCACATAAAGGTCTATCATTTCTTTTTCCAGCCTTCATTTATTAGTTCGTTGTTTTTTAAATACTTATTAAAGATCAAACGGAAGATCTCAATTCAAACAATCTTGAACGTCTTCGCGGAAGGAGACGACCTCAGGAAGTATTTGTTTGCAGATGTTATACTAGTATCTTCTGAATATATGAGGGTGAAATTATTAAATGAAGGTTTCAAAAACGTGCGAAAAATCGATCCGGGTGTGGATTGTGAGAGATTTAGTCACAGAGCATTATCTACCGATTTAAAGGAAAGGTTGAAAATCGGTTATGCGTCAGCAGTTCTTTTTTCAGGTGAATACCTTGAAATTAGAGGGATAGACCATTTATTGGAGGCGGTTAGACTGGTACTAAGGCGGTTGGAATCTGTGAAATTTATCTTTGCCTGCAGGATATTCAATAAAGAGGATCTGATTAGAGAACAAGAGACTAAAAAGAAGGCCAAAAGGATGGGAGTGTCGGACGGTATTATTTTCCTGCAGACCTGTAATGAAATGCCGGAATTGATAGGTCTGAGCGATATCGTAATATTTCCCACAATAGAAATGCATGACAAAATGGATATCCCGATGACCCTCCTGGAAGCTTTGGCCATGGAAAGGCCGATCATTATCTCGGATATTCCACCCTTGAATGAAATAATGAAATGCGAAGTGGGTATCGAGTTAATACCCGGGGATTATGTGGGATTGGCGGATGCTATAATCGAACTCTTGACGGATGAAGAAAAACGGAAGGTGATGGGAGAAAGAGGGAGAAAGATGGTGTTGGAGCATTTCAATATCAAGGAGATTGCAAAGGAGTATGATGAACTATACAGGGAGGTATTGAGTGAGGCCTCAAAATGATATTTCTGACGAAGAACGGGTAATTATCGATGCGCTCTTTAATGAAAAAGGAGAAGTGGAAGCTGAAAAGATCAGAAATTTTAAACATATTCTTGAGTGGGCCAAAATGAATGGAGTTCTATTTCTTCTTGCATCGTATTTGGAAAGAGGAGCAGCCGGTATTTCCGAAGGTGGTAGGATAAAAGTAGTACATGAAGAACAAAGACTCATGGCAATAGAAATGGCCGAAGTTACCCATGAATTAATTGGCCTTTTTGAGGAAGGAGGAATTCGTCTTTTGCCGATAAAGACGTTTTTGCAATTTCCCTATGTGGACGACGATCTGGATATTGTCATAGTTGATAATGACAGACTATCTGAGTGCCGGGAGATACTCTTGAGAAACGGATACCATTATCTTAAGAGTCGATCTTCATTGAGGGAGCCCAAAAAGAGATTTTATCTTCCCAGAGGAGGGGATAAGAATGGGCTAAGAATTCATCTCCATTTCGCAGTTTCTTGGAATGGTGTTGATTACCTTGATATTAAAAGAGTTTGGGAAAGAAGAAAATCGATAAAGGCCGGGGACTATGAGATACCAATCCCTTCAACAGAAGATGAAATACTTATAATGGCTGCCCATGCCGTACATGAAAATAGATATATATTATTGGGAGAGATGCTCCAGTTAAAACTACTGACAAGGGATAAAAATATTGATTGGGACTATATCACGACATCGGCAAAGGAACATAATTGGCTGGCAGGATTATATCTGTTTCTTGCTTTATCGAATGAGATTACTACAAAGATCAGCCATGAAGAAGCTGTTCCTAAATGGCTTTTGATCAGGTTAGCCGGCTATAATAAGGTATTACGCTTCATAGAGAACTCTTTAGTTTCCCGTGATGTTTTTGCTAATGATGTATGTTTTCCTGTGACTATGCCTTTTTGTCTTACGTCGTTGACATTTTTTGCTAAGTTTTTTTCAGATCTGAAAGAAAAAAGGATAAGGGAACTGGGAAGAGAATTCATTGCTTACACACTTGTAGATTGGGCTGTGTTCTGGCGTTTCAAAAAAGATTTACGAAGACTTTATGAGTTAAAAGGAAGGGCATGATTATTTCTTTTTCAGGATTAGACGGTTCGGGAAAAAGCACCCATATAAGGATGACAGTGGATTTTTTGAGGAGGAGAGGTATACGAGCGAGAGTCATAGAAATTTATAATATGTCTTTTTTTTCGATTATGGGAAGGTTGCTTAGCTTCATATCAAAGAAGCAAGCCCAAAGTTTGGTAGTTGAACAATTTAGAATTGAAGAGGAAGTTTCTCTCAAAAAGAGATTCCTTTCGTTAATCCGAAGATCATCTTTTTTTTTGGATGTCTCAGTTTTTTACATTTTTGTGAAACTGCCAGCCAAGACTGTAAGGGAGTATATCATATGTGATCGGTATTTTTATGATACAGTTATTCAATTATACTATCTTGGGATGTGCTCTAAGGAATTTTATGAGAAAGCCTTGAAGTGGATTCCTATGCCAGACATCCCGATAATAATCTTGGTTGAACCTAATGTTGCCTTCGGTAGAAAATTTGAATATGATGAAAATTATTTTAACCGGAAAGGCATTCTTTATGAAGATATCGCTACGAAGAAGATCAATTGTAAAGTGATAGTTAGCAAAGGGCTGGCTGAGACACAAAGAGAGATTGAAAAGATAGTTAAAGCTAAGATTGATAGAACGGAAAGCGCGGGGTAAAGGCCATCAAGAAAAGTACCCTCAATATATTAGGCCTATCCATCGTAGGCGTGTTAGCCGCTATGTTTTTTACGAACAACTTTGCAGAGATAAAGAGGATCTTTGCCATCAAAGTTTACACTCTTGTCTCGCTGTCTTGTCTGGTACTATCTACCCAGTTCGTAAATGGACTTCGCATGAAGGTGCTCACAGATAGTTTGAATTTGCGACTTGAACCCAGAGACTGGATGGGAGTGGCCATTGTGCAAAGTTTCTTGAATTATTTGCCTTTAAAGGGAGGTATGTTTGCTAATGCTGTATATCTAAAGCGGTGGCACAATTTTTCTTACATGAAATTTATTTCGATGATAGGATCGAGTGGTCTGATAACCATATTATCTGTCGGGTTCATTGGTTTTTTTATTTCGAGTTTCTACTACTTTTATAGAAACATAAGTGTGATCATGCCATGCTTTTTTTTATCCCTTGTTACTTTCACCTTGCTTTTTATTGCTTTTTCAGTCCGGTTTGATTCTTCGGGAGGGGCACTGAAGAGATTAAACCAGGTTATAGAAGGATGGAATATGATCAGAACAGAGAGGACATCCATTGTCTCACTGATGGCGCTCGATTTACTCTCGGCCTTTATCTTTTCAATGCGATACTATATTGCCTTCAGGGCCTTTTCCCTGAATATTTCCTTCTGGTATTGTCTTATGTTGGCACCTCTAAGTATTTTAACCACATTCATTAGTATCACCCCGGCGGGATTGGGGATTAGAGAAGCGGTGATTGGTTTCACATCAAAGATATTGGGGATGGGCTTGAACCCGGGGATGTATGCTGCCTCGCTTGACAGGGCTGTAGTTATGTTTTGGGTGTTTATATTGGGGCCGATTTTTGGTTACATCTTGATTGACCGGAAAAGAATTCCTCCCAATGGGGAACGCCCTTAATAATTCAAAAGGATTATCCCAACAGCTCAAGCCCCCATTTTTTGACGGCAGCCATGCCCCCTTGAAGATTGTAAGTACCCTTGATGCCTTTCTGGTCAAGGGTTATTTGAGCCTCATAAGAACGAACCCCGGTATTGCAGATCAGTACAAGCCTCCTGTCTTTAGGCACATCTGCTAATCGTGTCCTGAGCTCTCCCTGAGGGATGCTCTTCCAGCTCCCTGGATATCTCTCAACAAAGGGTTGTGCATTTCCCCATTCCCGGCAGTCTAAAAAAAGTGTATCGCCTCTCTCTCTTTTTTCCCACCAATCAGCGAATTTGTCCGCTTCGACAACCCTGTTTTTTCCTGCCAGTATATTTTCGGCAGTGTTTCCAAGGGCATTCAATATATCCATGGCAGATGAGAACGGTGGTGAATATGGGAGTTCCAGGTTGCTGATGTCCTCAACGGTGATTCTGTGTTTGAGCATTGGTGCCACGGCATTGATCCGTCCTACCATTCCGTCGTCAGCATTACCCAGACCTTGAATACCCAGGACCCTTCCCGTGCCTTTTTCCGCAACTAATTCGAGATAAATGAGATCCTTCTCCGGATAAAAATTGGCGTGGTCAAACTGGACTACAAGGGCGCTGACTGCATCAAAACCCTCTTTTCTTGCTGTTTCAATGTTAAGTCCTGCACTGGCAGTGGAAATATTGAATAGTTTTATTACAAAGCTTCCTACGGCCCCCTCAAATTTCGCATTTCCGCCAGCCAGATTCGTGCCGATAACGCGTCCCTGCCTGTTGGCAAGGGAGCCTAAAGGGTAATATTCTGGTTTTTCCGTAATTAAATTCATTATTTCAACGCAGTCACCACCGGCGTATATATCGGGATCTGAGGTTTGCAATCTGTTATCCACTACTATGGCCCCTCTGGAGGAGATCTCAAGACCTGCTTCCCTGGCAAGATCTGTATTCGGCGTAACACCTGCAGCAATGATCACAAGATCCGCATCCAAAGTTCTCTTATCGGTGGTGACCCTTTGTATGTGGATTTCCCCCTCGAATCTTTCGACCTTTTGTCCGAGGCAAAAGGAGACGTTATTTTCTTCCATGTGATGTTGGCACATTCGGGCCATGTTGGGGCTGATAATCCCCGGGAGGATTTGATCCATAATCTCAACAACAGTGGTTTCAATACCCCAGAGATCAGCCAGGGATTCGGCAATTTCGAGACCAATGGCGCCTGCGCCTATGATGACCGCCTTTTCAACTTTTCCTTCGGCAATCTCCTTTTTGATTGCAATGGCCTTGTTAAGATTTGACACGGAGAAAACCCCCTCTAGGTCCCATCCCGGTACAGTAAGTCTCTTGGGCCTGCTTCCTGTTCCCAAAACCAGCTTGTCATAACCCAGTTCCCGTTTTTTATTATCTTCGATGTTCTCTATCAGTACAGATTTTTTCTTCCGGTCAATATAAAGGGCTCGAGTTTTTGTCATTACATCAATGTCTTTTGTGTCCAGGAAGAATTTTTTGTCGCGAAGCATATGGAAACTGGTGGATTGGAGCTGGTCCGGATCGCTGACGTCACCGGATATGAAAAAAGGGATTCCGCATCCTCCGTAAGATATTAGATTATCCTCGTCGATCATGATTACCTTGGAATCGGGTTCAAGCCTTTTAAAACGGCAGGCCGCCTTTGGGCCAAGGGCGACGGCGCCGATAATGATAATATTTTGTGGCATAGGTAAACTCCCCTTTATTTTTTTCTCAGAATTTAGCCTTGTATTTATCCCATTTCAGCTCAAGGCTGTTTTGGGTAATTTACTGGGGAATAAAGCCCCAACCTAAGAGACGTGTCGTAATCCCTCCCGGTCATTGCGAGCGACCAAAGGGAGCGCGGCCCTCCCTGCTGCTTGCCCGCCGTCTTTCTGGCGGGTCTGCTTGCACCAAAGGCTGTGGATTGCATTGGGGCGTTGTAGTGTGCAGACCACGACTCGGGCCGCGGCGCAGGGCAGAGGGGTTTTTTATCCGAATAGCAGTACCGGCATAATAAGCAAGTTGCCACCTACTTATAGGCCAGAAGTGCCGGGACTTTCAACATTTTTGTCTTCCATGCATGGATGTTGCATGTTATCCTTAAATCTATGGACAAGGATCGAAAGGGCATATGTTTTTGCGAGTAAAACGATGATCTTAGCGTTACCCGCCTATTGTATTTTGACCCAAGGCGCGTAATGTCTGCGTTTTTTGCCTGTCTTGCAAATAAATTGATGCTCTGTGCAAAAAATATTAAAGGGAAAGGAAATGAAGTTATGGATGATAAGGTGGTTGCGTCAATTTTCAAAAGGGTAGGGGAGGAGGCATATGCCCGTAAATTGGGAATGCGCTTGGTAGAATTGGAGGGCGGCCGCGCTGTGGTGGAAATGAAAGCGGGGGAAGATACTACAAATATTTTAGGAATGGTACATGGAGGCGCTATCTTTTCCCTCATTGACGAGGCTTTTCAGGCATCCTGTAACTCCCA
>CAZUHR010000044.1:2493-14050 GCA_964620335.1 uncultured Desulfobacteraceae bacterium | reverse complement strand
GAATCATTTTACAGCAATAAGCACGGGCCGAAGGGCAAAATCATCAATATGGAAGTAGACCTCCTGAACAAGGCTAAAGAGCCGATTCCGGTAAGATTCTCCGGTACACTTCTTTACGAACAGGAAAAAGAGGTTGGAAGTGTGGTCTTCATACAGGACCTCAGAGAGGTCCACAGGCTTCAAAAAGAAAAGGAACAGGCCCAACGCATGGCGGCCATCGGCAGTACTGTAGCCGGGGTGGCCCATTATATCAAAAACATTCTCACGGGTCTTCAGGGCGGTGCATACGTCATCAATTCGGCCATATCCAAAAAGGATCTGGCGTTGGTAATCAAAGGCTGGGCAATGGTTGAGAGAAATATCGAACAGATAGGCGGGATTGTCACGGACATGCTCATCTATTCCAGGCAGAGAACTCCCGATTACCATAAGATAGATCCCAATGAACTGGCTTCAGAGGTTCTTGAAATGATGGAGGAAAAGGCCAGGATAGCAGGTGTTATTCTGGTTCGAGACCTTCAACCCGGAATAACGAAGGTATCAATGGACAGAACGGGCATACACAACAGTCTCTTAAATCTCATCAGCAATGCCATTGACTCATGCACCCTTGAAGGTATTGTGAATGGAAAAGGCATTGTGACCGTAAAGACAGAGAGGCCTCCCGGCGGGGGAATCCGATTTATAATCAGCGATAACGGAACAGGCATGGATGAAAAGACCCAAAAGAAGCTGTTTGCTGACTTTTTTACCACCAAAGGCTACAAAGGCGCAGGCCTGGGGTTGCCGGTTACAAAAAAAATCGTTGAAGAACATGGGGGTGAACTGACCTTCAAATCCACGCTTGGTCAGGGAACAGTTTTTACCCTGATGCTGCCGCAAAAGCACCCATAGGCAGATGAAACCCTGCAATGAAATCCCAATTATTCCTCTCCCGCGTGAACCCTTTGATTGACAGCAGTCAATTTTTCGTCTATTTAATACATTAAGAAAAATCAAATAATTTTGGGAGGGAAAAATGAGAAGATTTCATAATATTTTGATAATGGGCGTGCTTTTTGCCCTGATTCTGTCAGTGTCCGCAGAATGCCTGGCCCAGTCAGGGGGTCTACGGTACTCCATAGCCGTAGCCAGATTCGAGAATAGATCCAACTGGAGAGGTCAATGGAGTCTTGGAGATGCCTGGGGTGCTGTGCTCACAGACAGCCTGAACCAGACCGGAAGATTCATTGTCCTGGGCGAACAGGACATGAGGCGGGATGCCTTACAGGAACAGGATTTTGCAGCAAGCGGGCGAGCAGCCGGTGGGGGCAAGAAAGTGGCCATTGGACAAATGACACCGGCCCAGCTTCTCATAAAGGGAGAAATCACTCATTTTGCGGAAGGAACAAAGGGGGGCGGTCTTGGTGTCGGTTACAAAGGCTTCCGGGTCGGGGGAAGCGCGAGTTATGCCGAGATCAATGTCGTTATGTACATCGTCGACTCCACTACGGGACAGGTAATGGCTTCCAAAAAGTGCTATGGCGAAATCTCAAGGAGCGGTCTCTCCCTTGGTCTTACCAGAGGGAGTTTTAGCGGCGACATAGGGGGTTTCAAGCAGACCAACGCAGGAAAGGCCGTGGAACAGGCAGTTGATCAGGGCATACAATTCCTATTACAACAACTGGAGAGTATCCCCTGGTCAGGGACGGTTGTCCTGGCCAAAGGAGACAAGGTTTACATCAACAGGGGCGAAAGGGAAGGCGTTAGCATGGGCCAGACATTTAATGTCGGCAAGGCTGAAATTTTGAGAGATCCCGACTCCGGCGAGGTCCTTGACCAGAGCATGGAAACCATAGGAACTATCCAGGTGGTGACGCTCAAGGAAAAACTATCCATTTGCAAGGTCTTACAAGGTGGCGGCATACAAAAAGGGATGACAGTCCTTCCCGTCCGATAACTTCCGGAATTGAAAATGTATGGAATAAGCACTTTTCCCATAACCTGCTTCAGGGGTTCTCAATTGATCACCATAAAAATAGATAAGTGCCTCATTGCGATCCTTGTGTTTACATTCTTGCTTCCGTTATCGCACCTCTCCGCTGCTGCTCAGGATGAAGGATCCAAAGAGGTCATCTCCACGGGTGTAGCCGACGGTAAATCCGCCCGCGCGAGGGACGAGGCCTTAAATGACGCCCTGCGAAAGGCCGTTGAGCAGGGTGTTGGAACATATGTCACCACTGAATTGACGGTTGAGCAACAGAAATTGGTTGAGGACCGCATTTACACAGAAAGCCGCGGATACATCCAGAACTACAAGGTCCTTCATGAGGGTGAAACAGAGGGCCTCTATGAGGTAAAAATATCCGCCCTGGTGAAAATGGGAAAACTCGCAGATGATCTTCAATCAATTGGGCTTATAATCCGAAAGAAGCAAAACCCCAGGGTCATGGTAGTGATGTACAGCACGGAGACGAACAGCTCCTTGGTAGGAGTAGCTCTTGAAGGCAATCGCAATGCCGAAAACCAGTTGGAAAGCAACCTGATCGAAAAGGGATTTCAACTTGTTGACGCCGGTCAGGTCGAGCGGAAAAAACAGCTGGAAACCCTGCTCTTACAGGGAGACCCTTCAAGGGCCGGCAAAATCGCTCGAGATTACGGGGCGGAAATCCTGGTTCAGGGAGAAGTGCGACGGACATTTGTGGATCAGCGAATGATATTCGGAAGGGCCACGCGCTTTTTCTCAAATGAAATCCGCCTCAAGGCCCTTGAAACAGATACCGGGAAAGTACTCTTTTCTGGATACAAGACGCGTCCTGCTTCCGGGGCCGAAGCCCTGCTTCCCCTGCAAGAGGCAACCAGCGAGTTGGCGGAAGAAATGATTGCAGGCATACTCCAGCAATGGAGAAAGGATGTTTTTCAGGCAGGGACCTATCAACTGAACATATCACAGGTAACCTTCAATAAACTTTCGAAGTTTAAACAGGGTCTGTTAAAAATTCGCGGTTTGCAAGATATACAGACACGGAGCTACCAGTCTGGACATGCCCTCCTTGAGATAAAATATCAGGGACCCTTGGAGCAACTGGCTGAGAAAATAAGTCAAATGAAAGATCTTTCAGTTGAAGTTGTTGGTTTGCAATCCAATTCACTAGACCTTAAGTTAGGTAATTGACCGCTTATGGCCCAAGATCTTAAAATCAATTCATGAAACGTATCTTTCTGCTAATTCTAACAGTCTTCCTGTTCATACCCCCCGTCTGGGCCTCTGATAGAGGATTTTTGTCATATATCGAACAGGTCCCCAATGGAAAAATTGACTGGAACGAGGGATATTTCTATGGCATCGGCCTGGGCTACCCGCACCTAAATGACGGTTCGAAGGCAAAGGCCTTAAGGGTGGCCCAAGCCGGAGCCTTGAGTGCCATCCTCCAGGTCGCCTCAAAAGTACGGGTTGATGATCGTCGCTTATTAAGAGACCTGAAAAGGGAAAAACTGATCATTCAGATCAAGGGACTTGTCCGGTATGAACCTTATGAAAGAGAGTTTGTCCAGAAAGGGACCCATCCCTTTTACAGGGTCACCTACAAGGCCCCCATGAACGGTGTGGAGGGTTTGACCAGCCGTTTACTGAACCAGTTAAGAACCCAGTCCTCATCCTGGAATGATCTGCCCGAACCGGGCCGTCTTGGCGAGGATGATTCTTCACTCCCCTGGCTCGTGCTGGATGCCCGCGGACTTGAAAAACAGACACCGGTCCAGCCGGCCATTTTCCCCAAAATCGTAACGGACAAAGGAGAAACAGTTTACGAAATAAAAAAAGTTGATGAAGGCGCCCTAAAGAAAAGGGGTATGGCCAGGTATGTCGTGTCTGACGAAAGTCGCGATGAACTGGCCTCATGGCCGGCTCAAACCCCCTGGAATTGGATATTAGATCTTGTCTCTCCGGATGCGGCTCAAGCACAGGAAAGGCAAAAAAGAAAAAGACGCGAAAAATACATTGTCAAGGACGTGCAGGGAGTTCAGGGCCTGATGAAAACCAACGTGGTCATAAGTGAAAGCGATGCCAACAGCATCCGCGAAGAAGATGCCTCCAATCAGATCTTGAAAGAATGCCGCGTCATCGTCATTGCATCCAGTTCCCTCGGGGGTATAGAAGGAAAAGCTTTTCAATACCTTGCTCTGGGCCGTTAGCCTATGGAGCCTAAAAAGAAACTATATCGAGCGCACCTCATCTACTCTCTCCTGTTCACCCTCCTCTTTATGACGGCTGTTTCCTTTCTCTATGGATTCCATTCTTTGGAAAGAGCAGACCTGTTCCTCCATGACCTGCACTTCAAATGGCGCGGGCCAAAACCCGCTTCCGACAGGGTAGTGCTGGTCCTCATGGATCAGAAAAGTGCCGTAGAACTAAAAAGAGAAAAGGGGACCTGGTCAAGACGCCATACGGCACAGGCACTTAAAAACCTCTGCCGCGCCGGTACCGAGATTATAGGAATGGATTTGGTGCTTTTTGCTCCGGGCCGCGACAAAGAGGAAGACATTGAGCTAGCAGCGGCCATTTCTGATTGCAACAATGTCGTTCTGGCCAAGTTCGTCTCTGTTGATGGCAGGGGCGAGGTAGTTCCACTCCCCATTTTCCAGGAAGCCATGATCGGGGATGGCTTCATAAATATGTTTCCTGATAAAGACGATATATTAAGAAAAATACCTTTTTTGAGTATCAAACCTTTGAAGCAGGGGGTCCTTATCTCACCCAGTTTTTCCCTTGAACTTGCAAGAACCTATCTTAATCTTGACTTTGTGTTTGATTTTTCAGGCAAGGACCATATGCTCCTTGGAGCCGAAGACCAGCAAAAGTTGAGACTTCCCTACCCGGATCTAAGGATCGATTTCTTAGGGTCTGATGAATCTTTTCGCAGGATCTCCTTCTCGGATATTGTCAACAATCAGTTTCCACCCGAAAGCGTCAAAGGGAAAATCGTACTCATAGGAAGCAGTCTTGCAACCGACAAAGACTTTTTCACCACGCCCCTATCCGGTTACGAGAGGAAGGAAACTCAATATGAGGAAAAATTTGCCAAGATTATAAAGGAGGACCTCGGTCCCAAGACAGTGGGGGTTGCATGTCATGCCCACGCAATTGAAACAATACTGGGTCAGAAATTCATTCGTAAGGCCCCGGGAATATATGTGTATATCCTGATAATACTTCTCGGTTTTTCCGGACTCATCTTTTACCCGCAAAGACCCGGAGCCCTGTGGGGTGCTGTTATTCTTTTAGTTGGCGAGGGTGTTTTTCTGGGTGCCTCACACCTGGTCTTTGTCAGGCAACTTATATGGGTGGAAGCGGGCCCTCCCATGCTCATCCTTTTCGTTCAATTTGTTAGCGGTATCGCGCTACAGCGTTCTTACAGCAAGAAAAAAACGAAGTTCGTAACCACCCTCTTTGGCAAGTATGTCTCTCCCAGCGTGGTTGATGACATATTGAAAGGGCAGGAAGGCATCACCCTGGATGGCCGTTCCCAAGAGGTGACTGTCCTGTTTTCCGATCTCAGAAGTTTCACAACCCTTTCTGAAAGCCTGAGTCCACGTGAGACAGGGCGTCTTCTCAACACCTATTTTGATACAATGATTCCCATCGTTTTCGATCATCAGGGCACCCTTGACAAACTTATAGGGGATGCGATCATGGCCTTTTTCGGCGCACCGGGAACCCTTCAAAACCATCCCGTAAAGGCAGCCCAAACCGCCCTTAGTATGGTTGAAAAGCTTAAGAGACTAAAAATCGACAGAAACGACATAAGAGGCATTGACAGACTTGACGTGGGAATAGGTTTGAACACCGGCCAGGTAATTGTCGGTAACCTGGGAAGTCAAAGATTTATGGATTATACGGTGATCGGGGATACCGTCAACTTGGGATCGAGACTTGAGGGGCTCAACAAAACTTACGGAACATCCATCATAATAAGCCGGGCAACCGCCGAGAAACTGGACAAAGGGTTTGTGCTAAGAGAACTGGACAAGGTCATGGTAAAGGGCAAGGAGGATGCGGTCACGATCTTTGAACTGATGGGATTTGCGGATAACATTGAAGCAAAAAAACTGGAATTGGTTGAGAGATTTACCTCTGCAATTGCCTACTACAGAAACAGGGAATGGGATCAGGCACAGGATGCATTCAAAAAAACCCTGGAGCTTTACCATGAAGACAAAACTTCGCATCTCTACCTGGACAGAATCAGTTCTTTTCGTGAAAACCCGCCGCCGCCCGAATGGGACTGTGTCACCGTATTTACCACCAAATAGAGACTCGTCGCCCAAAGGACGGGACTTTGAGGGAACATCCCATAGGAGTGCGTTAGTCGGTTCTTTTTTCAAGGTGCAAATTCGAAGCACGAAATTCTAAAATCGAAATGGTTCGACTGGCTCACCATCGTGAGCGAAGTCGAAGGACAATAATAAATTACCAAAATCCAAATGAATAACAAGACCATACTCATAACCGGCTCAACGGACGGAATAGGTAAACAGACCGCCCTAGACCTGGCAAAAACCGGCGCAAGCATACTCCTGCACGGGAGGAATCCGGCGCGGGGTGAAAGGGTTTTGCATGAGATCAGAAAGGCAACAGGAAACGGTCGGATAGAGATCTTTATCGCTGATCTGGCATCCCTGAAACAGGTCCGCAGCCTGGCTGAACAGGTTTATCAAAAACACAATACCCTAAACGTACTCATAAACAATGCAGGGGTCTATGAAAACACTCGCAAAATCACCCAAGAAGGATTTGAGATGTCCTTTGCGGTCAACCATCTGGCACCGTTTCTTCTGACCTATCTGTTGCTTGACCTATTGAAAAGAGGCGCGCCCAGCCGGATCATTAACGTGACCTCCATGGTCCATGCCTCGTCCCTGGACTTTGAAAACCTTCAGGGAGAAAAACATTACAGTGGATACGAAGCCTATTCGCTTTCCAAGCTGTGTAATATTCTCTTCACATACAAACTCGCACGCAAACTTGAAGGAACCGGCGTCACAGCTAATTGCCTTCATCCAGGTGTGATAAGCACAAAACTCTTGAAAACGGGCTGGGGAGCGGGAGGAAGCCCTGTAACCCAGGGATCCGGAACCTCGGTCTACCTTGCCACCGCACCGGAACTGGACAGTGTTACCGGAAAATACTTCATGAACAGAAAACAGAACAAATCATCTGGCATTTCCTATAATCAAGAAGCCCAAACAAAGCTGTGGCAAATCAGTGAAAAACTGACCGGCCTCGTTTTCCAAGGAGTATGAATAAAGAGTCGCCCTACTGAGGTGGAGTTTCGGGATCGGTGTCCATAACGACATCCTCGGGCCACCACAGGGGCATGTTAAAGGCAGACCTAGCGCTCTTTCAACATTCGGGACGGCTATACGTAGATGGCAGTTGTTATTCAAGGCCATTTCGATAATCTGTTGAGCCGGTCGTCGGAGAAAAAATTCCTTCCATTACAAGCCGGTAGCCGCTGGATGTTCGCTTGTGGCTGTGGTCTCTTTAGTGAAAGAGTTTTGCATGTCATTTTACTGTTTTTCCGAAATCGTCGTATTCGGATCGAAATTTTTAGTCCCATGCTCTTTTTTCCTCCCGAACAGTTGCACCACCGCAATGTAAAAAATAGGAATGAAAAAGATAGCAAGAAAAGTGGCGGTTACCATTCCACCTAGAACACTTGTGCCAATGGCTGTTTGGGCACCCGCCCCGGCCCCGGTGGCAATGGCCAGGGGAAGCACACCGAAACCGAAGGCCAGGGAGGTCATGACAATGGGCCGAAAGCGTAACTTGGCCCCTTCCAGTGTGGCCTCGATCAACCCCATGCCATGCTGGACCCGATACATGGCAAACTGGACGATGAGAATGGCGTTTTTAGTGGTCAGGCCGAGCACTGTGAGGAGCCCGATTTGAAAGTAGACATCATTGGGAAACCCGCGCCCCGAAGAAGCGATCACGCCGCCGATCACGCCTAGCGGCAAGGCCAGAATAACTGATATGGGGACGGTCCAGCTCTCGTACAGGGCGGCCAGACACAGGAAAATTACGATTATTGAGAATGCATATAGCGGTCCGGCCTGTGACTTGGCCATGCGCTCTTGAAAGGAAATGCCGCTCCAGTCATAGCCGATACCACCGGGAAGCTTGGCGACGATCTCTTCCATGGCCTGCATGGCTTCTCCGGAACTCCTGCCCTGCGGAGCTTCGCCCAGGATGTTCATGGACGGAAAGGCATTGAACCGCTCCAGCTGCGTTGCCCCATAGTCCCAGTAGCCCGATGCAAAGGCGGAAACCGGCGTCATGGTCCCGGCGTTGTTGCGCACGTAGAGTTTTTTCAGGTCCGTGGGCAGCATGCGGTAGGGTGCATCCGCCTGGACGTAAACCCGCTTTACCCGTCCTTCGTGCATGAAATCATTGACATAGGCACTGCCGAACGCCGCCGAGACCGTGTCGTGAATGGAACTGATGGGCACGCCCAAGGCACCCGCTTTTTCCCAGTCCACATCCAGGCGGTATTGGGGCACATCGTCCATGCCGTTGGGACGCACACGGGTCAGGCGCTCGTCCTTCATAGCCATGCCCAGCAACTGATTGCGTGCCTGCATCAACTCGGCGTGCCCCATGCCGCCTCGGTCCTGCAACTGGAAGTCAAACCCTTTGGAAGTACCCAACTCCGGAATAGACGGCGGCGCAAAGGCAAAAACGCGGGCGTTTCGGATTTGGGAAAACCGCCCCATGGCACGGCGGGACAGGGCGTCTACTTTCAAATCGGGCCTTTGGCGAAGCTCCCAGTCCTCGAGCCGGACAAAGCCCAGACCCAAGTTCTGACCGGCGCCGGCAAAGCTCCGGCCCGCAAGGGTCATGACCGAGGCCACGGCCTCGTCCTCCTCCTCCATAAAATAGGAGCGGATTTCATCCATAACCTTTTCGGTCTGTTCCAGGGTGGAGCCCGTGGCTAGCTGTACCTGGAGGAGCATGATACCCTGGTCCTCATCCGGAAGATAGGCGGTAGGCATGCGCTGGAACAGGTATCCCAGGGCCGCCACAATCAGGACGTAGATGAAAAAATAGCGCCACTTTTTATTCAATATTCGACCAACCAGGCCCTGGTACTTGTCCCGGGTCCAATTGAACCCCCGGTTGAACCATCGAAAAAACCTCCTGAACAGGGAGAATCCGGTTTCAGAGGCCTCGTGCCCCTGGGACACGGGTTTCAATAGCGATGCGCACAAGACCGGGGTCAGGATCAGGGCGACCAAAACCGAGAGGAGCATGGCGGAGATGATGGTAACGGAGAACTGCCGGTAAATCACACCGGTGGAACCGCCGAAAAACGCCATAGGGCCGAACACGGCGGATAGCACCAGGCCGATGCCAATCAGTGCGCTGGTGATTTCCTCCATGGACTTGCGGGTCGCTTCCCTGGGAGACAGCCCTTCGTCGCGCATGACCCGCTCCACGTTTTCCACCACTACAATGGCGTCGTCCACCAGCAGGCCGATGGCCAGCACCATGGCGAACATGGTCAGCATGTTGATGGAAAACCCGAAAAGCCCCAGAACGGCAAAGGTCCCAAGGATGACCACCGGCACGGCCACCGTGGGAATCAAAGTGGCGCGGAAGCTGCCCAGGAAGAGAAACATCACCAGGAACACCAGCCCGATCGCTTCGAGCAAGGTTTTGACCACCTCCTCGATGGCAACTCTCACAAAGGGCGTGGTGTCAAAGGGGTACACCACTTTCACGCCCGGAGGAAAGTAATTGGACAGCTCCTCCATCTTGGCTCGCACAGCACCGGCGGTACCCAGGGCATTTGCTCCCGGGGCTTGGCGGATGGCCAGGGCTGCGCTGGGTTTGCCGTTGTATAGCCCTTCGAGCTCATAGCGCTCGGCTCCCAGTTCCGTGCGACCCACATCCCCCAATCGGACAATGGAACCGTCCGAGTTGGTCCTGAGCGGAACCGCGGCAAACTCCTGCGGGGTCTTTAGGAGGTTCTGGACGATAATGGAGGCGTTCAGCCTCTGGCCTTGCACGGCCGGGGCTCCACCGAACTGACCGGCCGAAACCTCCACGTTGTAAGCGCGAAGGCCTGCGACCACATCCGCCACGGTCAACTGGTAGTCCACCAGCTTTTCCGGGTTCAGCCAGACCCGCATGGCATACTGGGATCCGAAAGCGTTCACCTCACCGACCCCCGGCACGCGGGCCAGCACCTTTTCGAGGTTGGATTGGGCATAGTCTCTCAGGTCATCGCCGTCCATGCTGCCGTCTTCCGAGATCAGGCCCACGAGAATCAAATAGTTCCGGGTGGATTTGCTGACCTTGACCCCCTGGCGCTGGACCATATCCGGCAGGCTCGACATAGCCAGCTGGAGCTTGTTCTGTACCTGGGACCAGGCCAGATCCGGATCGGTCCCCGGCGTAAAGGTGAGTTCGATTCGACCGGAGCCGGAGGAGTCGCTGGTGGAGTCCAAATACAGCAGATTGTCGAACCCGGTCATCTTCTGCTCGATGATCTGGACCACGCTGTTTTCCACCGTCTGGGCCGAGGCCCCGGGGTAAAATGCATCGATGGCAATGGAAGGCGGTGCAATGGGCGGATACTGCGAGATGGGCAAGTTGTAGATAGCCATCGCGCCTGCCAGCATCATGATAATGGCAATCACCCACGCAAAGACCGGGCGATCCAGGAAAAACTTCGAGAGCATAACAGGCCTCCGTTACTTCTTTGCTTCTTCGGACGCTGGATTTTCGTTCGGGGAGGATGGTTCGACCTTTTGCCCGTCCGGCTCCGTATCCAGAGAAACGACCTTTACTTTTTGTCCCGGCTTGACATTCAACCGTCCCTCAACTATCACGCGATCACCGATGGACAGGCCGGAAGTTACCAGCCAATTATTGCCGACCGCACGGTCGATCGTCAGCTTTTTCTGTTGGACCACACCGGCGTCATCCACGATGAGTGCAATGGCTTCTCCTTTTGGATTGCGGGTGACGCCCTCGTGGGGGGCGAGGATAGCCTGCTCAACTGTCCCTTCTTTCACCACAGCCCGCACATACATGCCCGGCAGGAGCAGATAGTCCGGGTTGGGCACCTCGATGCGCAAAATGTATGATCCCGTGGCCGGGTTCACGGAGGTCACATCGCGAAACTGTAACTTCCCTTCAAGAGGATACGGGGATCCGTCCTCCAGGTGGATGCGGACCGTCTTTCCATTGTCGTCCTGATGGCTGATCCGGCCGGCTTTCATGCTGCGCCTAAGCTCGAGTAACGCAGAAGTCGATTGGGTGACATCCACGTACATAGGGTTCAGCTGCTCGATGGTTGCCAGAAGGCTGTCCTGATAAGCCTTTACCAAGGCTCCGTCCGTTACCTTGGACCGACTGATTTGACCTGAAATCGGTGCGGTGATCTTAGTGTACCCCAGATTGATCCGCGCCGTCTGCAATGCCGCTTCGGCCTGCCCGATGGCAGCTTCCGCCGCGGCCAGGGCCTGCCGATCGCTCTCCACCTGTGCCTCGGCGGCCTTCAGCGAGGCC
>CAZUHR010000044.1:0-2393 GCA_964620335.1 uncultured Desulfobacteraceae bacterium | reverse complement strand
CGGCCGCCTCAAAGGGGGCGGGATCGATCTGATAGAGCACCTGCCCGGCCTTTACATCGGAACCTTCCGTAAACAGGCGTTTCTGGATAAGACCATCCACTTGGGGACGGATTTCCGCGAACAAATAGGATGACGTCCGGCCCGGTAATTCCGTAGTCAGCACGACCTTTTGTGGCTCAAGGGTCACAACGGCGACTTCGGTGGTTCGGTCCTTGGGCGGTCCATGAGTAGCGCCTTGCGGTTCACATCCGGAAAATATCAGGCCGCCGAAAAAAATGCCTGCGGCGGCTATTAGCTTAATCCCGTCACTTATTCGCATAAAGAACCTCCAAAACTTTAATACTCAGTAGATTGAATATTTTTAACTCAATGTTACTTTAAGGGTCTCTGGTATTATGGAACACTTGGAATAGAACGTGTCCTGTTTCAAGAGGCGGCAAGGAGGCCCGGCAGGAGCAAGGCCATGCACTCTTCTGCGTCCTCCTCGACCCTCCTTTCAGGGGCCAGCCCTTTGATTTTCAACATCATCATCCCGTCCAAGGCCCCGAAGACCATGGCGGCGGTCTCAAGGGCTTCGCATCTCCGAAAGGAGGCCTTGGCCACGCCCTCCTCGATGATCCCGGAAATGATTCGGATGATTTTCATCCGATAATCCGTCTCAGGGTCACGGTCAATTTCCGCACCGAGGCCCAGATCCCTGGCCCGGATGAGAATGTCGATGATGTCCCTCTGTTCATTCATGATTTCGCATGTCTGGCGAAAATAGGCCTCCAGTTTCTCCTGCGGATCGGTATCACCGTTGAGGATGGCGACCAATCCCGCATGATAGGGCTTAAACAGGGTATCGAGGACATGAAGGAGCAGGGCGTTCTTATCTTTGAAATAGTTGTACAGGGTCCCGGTGGCCATATCCGCGGCCCTGGCCACCTGATCCATGCGGATCTCTGCCGGACCGTACTCCTTCATCACCTTCACGGTGGCCTCAAAGATGGACTGTTTCATCATGTCTTCCCAGGCGGCCTTGCGTTTTTCTGCGGGTCCTGACATTAGGAATATCTCCTTAATCGTGAATTTACAATCAGATATATGAATAATTAATTCATTTGTCAATAAATGAGTTCATAATAATGAATCTAAATTCACATTTTCCTTTGCCATCTCCTGTGCTCGTGCCTCCCCTTTCTGAGGGATCAGATAAAACCATTCCGTCATCCAGGTATTTTAGTCTTTCTTATAGTAAGGATTTGAAAGGGGGATGTTTCCGGACTGCGGACTGCTTGAAAGGATAAAGATATCCTCGAATAAAACCCATAGAAATGGTTACGTCAAAGGTAAAGAAGCGCTATGTTCCCATAGATTTTCCCTCTCAACCGATTCCGTCTTTGGAGAAAACCGCGGATCTGCTTAAATGAATATGAGGTTCTCTAATAAGCCTCAATCCAGCGTTTTGTGCCCCATTGATGAGCTTTTTGAAAAACTTCGATGATACGTGAAGTCTCGGCTCGGCCAACAGGAACAGGCTCTGGTTGCTTAAGCAGGAGTATACCTGTTTAAAGAACTCCTTCGGCCTCTGAACTTCATGGACCATCCAAAAGGCCAGGGCGAAATGGACATCTTTGTGGTCGCCTATTCGCCAAGGCTCACAAAGATAGGTGCGGATTCGATGCTCCACACCCGCCTTTGCAGCTCGCCTTTCAACAACCTCCAGCATCTCATTTTGGATGTCCACGGAGATCACCAACCCATCATCGCCCACCAACCTGGCCATGCCGATGGAGAAAACACCCATGCCGCACCCGGCATCCATGACAGTCATACCCGGCCTGACATAAGGGGAGAGGACCTTTTCGGGCCTGTGAATCATGCTTCGTAACCGGTTGTCAAATGTGTAGGCTAGCCACCACGGACAGACATGAGACATTTTTTAAACTCCCTTCCAGTGTTGCGTCCCGGAATTAATTTAAATAATTCAGCCAAGTTTTCTGTCTCGAAAAAGTGCGTTTAAAATCCGAAACAAACCCGCATATCAAAATACAATAGGCCTTTTCCTGACCCAGCTTCTTTTTCAACCTGGTTAAAAACATAATATGAACTCATATTCATATTGTCAAGTTAAAAATATGATGTCATATTCATATTTTTTCATTGACTTTCAGTCCTGCAATGGAGAATATGACGAAAAAGACAATTTAGGAGGCTTGCATTGCCGCAAAAACAGAAAAATGGCGTGAGGGAACCTGTTCAGCAAAGAGGAAAGGCAAAAAAGGCAAGAATAGTCACGGCGGCGCGCAAGCTAATGAACAGCTTGGATTATGAGGCCGTTACAACGAACAGGATCGCAGGGGAAGCCGGGGTCTCCGTGGGCACCTTCTATTCCTATTTCAAGGACAAGC
>CAZUHR010000043.1:0-14212 GCA_964620335.1 uncultured Desulfobacteraceae bacterium | reverse complement strand
TCCGCCAGATGGAGAGCGCCCTTAAATATATCGCTGCAAAATCCAAACTCCTTAAGGCAAAAATTGACCTTGACCTGGCAAAGGACGTTGTCGCCTGCCTTGTTTCAGGAGAATCGTCCATAATGCCAGAGGACATCATAAATCTGGTATCAAAGTATTACAAGGTTGATCCGGAAATGCTGCGCTCCAAGTCCAGAAAAAAGGTTTATGCCTATCCACGAAACATCTATGTATTCCTCTGTCGGCGGCATACGGACGAAACCATTGCAAATATCGCTCAGACTATAAATCGAAGCCACTCAACAATCCTATATGCCTCGGAGATTGTAGAACATAAGATTAAAACCGATCAAAAAATGAGACACCAAATAGACTTTCTCAGTAAGAAACTGATGAATATGAAGGGATGACCATGCAGTATTCCGTGCCATTCAAAGATATTTGTCTCTGGTCCCTAATCATTGCATGCGGCATGATAGCTGCATATCTCTGCTTTATCTCCCTTGTCTCTATCTGGATAGGAATCTCACACATCCACCAAGCCGGTTGGTGGATCCCCGTAGTGGCTGGCACTTCTTTTTTGATCGCGGTTTTTTTGGCTTTTCTCCGCACTGGGAAAAATATCGCAAGCCATATTAAACAAAAGGACGCTCTCTTGTCTTGAAAAAACCAAACCTCCTGTTAATCAATCAGCCCTAATTCTCCTTATAAAAAGACATAAGAAAATCCTCATCCTTTGGCGACAAATTGAATTGTTGTGCAGCCTTCTGGACAAGTATAAAAACTGACCTGCTTTCATCCTCCTGGCGGTTCTCCGAAATCCACTTTACGGCCTGCCGAAGTTTTTCGCCCTTGGGCTGGATTGTTGCCATCTCATTTCTCCTTTAAAAAACAAACCTTTAAACTGGATTGCAGGATAAAATCAATCTGATATTCTTGTAAATAGATAATTTAACTTTTACGAAATATCTTCCCAGTTCAGGCAATCCGGGGGTCTTTTCCCGCTCAGGCCTGTTAACAAATTTTCCGTGGCCTTTTGGGCCATTCTGGTCCGCGTTTCAACGGTTGCGCTCCCCATATGTGGAAGGAGCACCACATTTTCCAGTTTCATCAGACCGGGAATCACATGGGGTTCATTTTCATAAACATCCAATCCCGCACCTGCGATTTTCCCTTCGCGCAGGGCTTTTTCCAAGGCCCTCTCATCCACAACCGGACCACGCGACGTGTTTATTAAGTACGCGGTGGTCTTCATTTTTCCCAGGGCTTCACTGTCTATCAAATGTCGCGTTTCGTCATTTAGAGGCACATGAACGGATACAAAGTCGGACTGGGCAAGCAGTGTTCCAAAATCCGCATATGCTACCCCCAGCTCTTTTTCCAAAAATGCCGCCACTGCACGCCGATCGTTATATAGGACCTCCATCTCAAATCCTTTTGCCCTTTTTGCTACGGCCCTTCCGATCCGGCCCAAACCTACAATTCCCAATGTCTTCCCTGAAACATCCCGGCCCAGGAATAGAGAAGGCGCCCAGTACCTGAATTTTCCCGCACGCGTTCTCTTGTCACCTTCAACCACTCTTCTGGCAGTTGCCAAGATCAATGCAAAAGTCAGGTCTGCAGTGGCATCTGTAAGCACATCCGGTGTGTTTGATACCGGTATGCGTCTTAAAGTAGCGGCCGCCACATCAATATTGTCATATCCCACCGCAAGATTGGCGATCATTTTCAGGTGAGGCGCCCTGTTCAGCAGTTCCTCGTCTATCCTGTCCGTTATCATACATAGAAGGCCATCCTTGTCGCCCACCAAATCGAGCAATCGCTGCCTTCCCATTGGCCGGTCCTCCCCATGGGCCTCCACGAAATGTTCTTTCCTTACAACTGCCACCACCTCTTCAGGAATCCTGCCGGTAACCAATATTTTCATCATTATACACCAATAATTAAAATGTTATCGAAACATCACCGCTTTGTATTTTTTCTTCCCGGCCATCGTCATTGATTATAACCAAGGCCCCATTTTGATCGATCTTTAGTACATGTCCATGGACTGTTTCCCGGCCTGAATGGATTTTAACCTCTCTGCCCTTAATCAGCGAAAGCTCATTCCACTTTTTGTAAATATCATCAATTTGTCCGGCCAATACTCTTCTGTAGTAACTCTCATACGATTTTAATATTTCAATCAACAAATCGCTTCGGGAGGCCCTGATACCCGTCTCGGCAAAAATACTTGTAGCAGGATATAGCATTGACTTCTCTTCTTGCGGATTCCAGTTTACATTAAGGCCAAGGCCAATGACCACGTATTCCACTGCCTTTCCCATTACCGAAAACTCCGTGAGAATTCCACCCAGCTTTTTTCGCTCCACATAAAGATCATTAGGCCATTTGATCATAGGCCTAATTCCGATCTCCTTTTTCACAGCATCACTGGCTGCCAAGGCCAAAACCATAGTAAACACGAATACCTGACCTGGCTGTATAAACGGTCTTAATACAATCGTAAAATACAGGTTTTCACATGCAGGTGAAAGCCATACTCTGTTTATCCTTCCTCTACCTTCAGTTTGTTCCTCAGCCAATACAAGAGTTCCTTCAGGCGCGCCATGAGCTGCAAGTTCCTTTGCCAGTGTATTCGTGGAATTTATTGCTTTATGATAGATGATGTTACGCGCAAAAAGAGATGATCCCAGCCTTTTTCGGAGGGCAGAAGGTTGAAGCCTATTTGTCGTGGGTGGCAATTCCTTTATTTCTTTTGTCAATTGAAAATGCACAGCTACGCATTCCCCGTAGGCTTGTCGGAGCGAAGCGGAGATCCCGCGCTAGGGGGCTGCGGGTTTAGCTAGCGAATATAAAATTAACAGAATTCCTTTGTCAGTATTCAATAGTCAATTGCCCTAATGTTCCAGCTCTACTTTCAATTCCCTCGTCATGAGCTCCCTGACCGCCACTTTCGGGTCCTTACCGTTATAGAGTACGTGATAAACCTGGTTGATAATGGGCAATGCAACATCCATTTTTTTTCCTAGTTCGTAGGCAGCACGGGCGGTCTTGATGCCCTCCGCCACCATATTCATACTGCCGGTTATTTCATCTAAGCTCATGCCTCTCCCGATCTTTAGTCCGACAGTCCTGTTTCTGCTAAGATCTCCCGTGCAGGTAAGCACGAGATCACCCATGCCCGAAAGCCCGGCCAACGTGTGGGGGTTGGCACCCATAGCCACCGCCAATCGAGCGATTTCAGCCAGCCCTCTTGTTATAAGCGCTGCCCTGGCATTATGTCCTACCTGCAAACCGTCAGCTGCACCGGCTGCAATAGCAATGACATTTTTAAGGGCTCCGGCAACCTGGCTACCAATAAGATCTTCACTGATGTATACCCTGAAGTATTCGGTATAGAAAAGGTCCTGCAATACTTTTGCGTGGTCCAGGTCCCGGCAGGCAATGGTGACGGCAGTAGGATTCTTTTTATACACTTCTTTTGCAAAGCTGGGTCCGGCAAGAATCGCAAAGTGCTCCATATGTTCTTTGGTCAGCACATCCTCAGCCACCTGAGACATAAGCATAAGGGTTTTATTCTCAATTCCTTTAGTTGCTGTCATAAGCGGTATCCCTGCACGCAGATAAGGCTTAACTCCCGTCAAAACCTCCCTGTAGACATGGGAAGGCACTACCAGAAGTATCAATTCCCTATCAAGCATCGCCTCTTCATAGGATCTCACAGGCTCTAACTGCGGAACAAGTTCCATACCGGGCAAAAAAATCTTGTTCATCCGTTCATTTTTTATCTGCTCGAAAACTTGCCCTTCCCTGACCCACAGATTCACACTAAGCCCCTTTTGGGCCAGATGATTGGCAAGTGTCGTTCCCCAGCTACCCGCACCGATTACGGCGATTTTATTTATACCGGATCTAGCCAATGATGCCCTCTTCTTCTCCGCAACACGAAATCAGCCCTCTTTGAGGACCATTGAACGATGAATAACTGTTACAAAAAGCCATTTTGTCTTTATCTATTAATCAAATAGGTCCATCGTTTGTCCTTGCTCACAATTCTATAGACCTGTTTTATTTGTACCCGCAGATTTATTCATCCATAACCTTTGCCACACCCACGACCTTTTCTCCCTCTCCAAGATTAATGAGTTTGACCCCCTGGGTATTCCTTCCAATAACCGAGATGTCCGCAGCCCTCAATCGTATTATCTTCCCGTGCCCGGTAATTATCATCAACTGATCCTGGTCGGTTACCTGATAGGCATATACCACAGGACCGTTTCTCTCCGTCGTCTTTATGGTCAGAATACCCTTACCTCCCCTTGACTGACGGCGGTACTCATCCGTAAGTGTCCTTTTTCCATAACCATTTTCTGTGACGGTCAAAATCGTCGCCCCCTCACGAAGCGTCTCCATTCCCACAACCTTATCTCCCGGTTCCATCCTTACCCCTATATTTCCTGCAGCCACCCTTCCCATAGCCCTTAGGTCGGATTCTTTAAATCGTATGGACTTTCCCAGCCTGGTTGTAACAAAAATGTCATGTTCCCCACCGGTCAAGCGCACGGCTATCAACTCATCCTCCTCCCTTATCTTTAACGCGACAATGCCCGTAGATCTGGGACGACTGTATGATTCCAACTCCGTCTTCTTAACCAGACCCTCTTTCGTAGCCATAACCACATATTTCGCTTCTTCAAAATCCTTTACAGAGAGTGTTGTGGCCACCCGTTCGCCACGTTTCAGATCCAAGAAGTTCACAATCGCCTTTCCCCGGGACACACGACCGCCCTCCGGGATCTCATGGACCTTTTTCCAATACACCCGCCCCTTATTGGTGAAAAACAACAGATAATCATGTGAGGAGGCAACAAAAAGGTGTTCAACAAAATCCTCTGCCTTGGGTTTTACACCGGTCAGTCCTTTTCCACCCCGGCGCTGCGCCCTGTAAAGACTGATTGGGTTACGCTTGATGTACCCGTCGTGGCTCATGGTCACCACCATATCTTCTTCCGCTATCAGGTCTTCCAGATCAATATCTCCTTCATCTTCGAGGATCTCGGTTCTTCGGTCGTCCCCGTATTTATCACGAAGCTCTTTTGTCTCATCTTTTATGATCTGCAGTACCATGGTCTGGCTTTCAAGAATTGCCTTAAACCGGGCGATGTTTTTAATAAGGTCCTGGTATTCGGCATTAATCTTTTCTCTCTCAAGCCCGGTCAGTCTCTGAAGTCTCATGTCCAGAATTGCCTGAGCCTGAAGGTCAGATAGCTCAAAATCGGACATCAGCCTGGTTTTCGCATCCTTTGGGTCAGAGGAAGATCTTATCAATTCGATAACATCATCCAAAAAATCGAGCGCTTTTTTCAGGCCTTCGAGTATATGGGCGCGTTCTTCCGCCTTCCTGAGGTCATAAACGGTCCTCCGTACAATGATCTCTCTACGATGCGCCACAAAGTATTCAAGGATCTCTTTGAGTGTCAGAATTCGGGGCTGCCCGTTCACTAAGGCCAGCAGTATAATCCCGAAGGACGTCTCCATCTGGGTAAACTTGTATAGGCGGTTGAGAATTACCAGGGCCTTTCCATCCCTTTTTATGTCTATTACGATACGCATTCCGTCCCTGTCCGACTCGTCCCTGATATCGGAGACACCCTCTATCTTCTTCTCTCTTACCAATTCCGCAATCTTTTCAAGCAATTTTGTCTTGTTCACCTGGTAAGGTATCTCAGAAATAACAATCCTCTCCCGCTGTTTCCCTGTTTTCTCTACAAACGCCCTCGCTCTGATCTTAATAATCCCCCTGCCTGTCCTGTATGCCTTATTACTACCCTTTTTCCCGAGTATAAATCCCGCAGTGGGAAAGTCCGGACTGGGAATAATTTCCAAAAGTTCGTCCAGATCAATTTCCGGATTTTCAATCAGTTTTATTATCGCGTCGCACACCTCGGACAAATTGTGTGGCGGGATATTGGTCGCCATACCAACTGCAATTCCGGAAGAACCGTTAATCAACAGATTCGGTATAGTGGTAGGCAGGATGATGGGTTCTGAAAGGGAATCATCATAATTTGGGACAAACTCTACTGTTTCTTTCTCAATGTCTGAAAGAAAATCCTGGGCTAGCCGCGTCATCCTCACTTCCGTATACCGCATAGCAGCCGGCGGATCCCCGTCAACGGATCCAAAATTGCCCTGACCATCTACCAGGGGGTACCTCATGGAAAAATCCTGGGCCAACCGTACAATGGTATCGTAAACCGCAGCATCTCCATGGGGATGGTATTTCCCGATCACATCTCCGACCACTCTCGCAGACTTTTTGTATGGCCTGTTAAAGTAATTTTTTAGGTCCTGCATACCATACAGGACACGCCGGTGGACCGGCTTGAGACCATCCCTAATGTCCGGCAATGCCCTTCCCACGATCACACTCATCGAGTATTCAAGATAAGATTTCTTCATCTCATCTTCTATGTTTACTGATTGTGAAGCAAGATCCGCGATCATTTTCCCTCTCCATATGACAAACATGGCGCAAAGCGTAACGGAACAACTATCGCTAAAGCTATGCGCCGTATGGTCTAAACATCCAACTCTGTCACTTCCAGGGCGTTATTCTGAATAAACTCTCTCCTCGGTTCCACCTTATCTCCCATAAGCACAGTAAATATGTCATCCGTTTCTACCCAATCCTTTATCTGTACTCTAAGCAATGTCCTTTTTTGGGGATCCATTGTTGTTGCCCACAACTGCTCTGGATTCATTTCCCCGAGACCCTTATATCTCTGAATTGTCAGACCTTTCTTTGCTCTTTCCATTAACTCGATTAAAAGCTGCTGAGGTTCTTCTATTTTTTTCCTCTCACCGTCACCTGTTATCGCATAGCCCCCTCCTTTTATGTCACTAAACTCCTTGGACATTCTCGTTAATTGCCTCAGCTCAGGAGAGCTCAGAAACTCCCAGTCAACAGCAGAGGTCTGGCCGCCGTTTTGTGTTTCGGTCACGGTAAATTCGTAATACCCGCCCTCTTCATCCAAACTAACATCCGTTACCCTAAATCCGTTATCCTGAAGTCTCTCAAAAAGGCCTTTCATAAATTCTTCTTGCTTAAACATACGCTTGTCCGTCGCACCTTCGGCAACAAGAAATTCAATAAACCTCTGGTTGTACCCCCTTCTTGTAAGTTTATTGAGGCTGTCATAAAATTTTATTACCCCGTTTAAGAGCTTCGAAAGCCTGGGCCCTGAAATATAATTGCCGTTTTCTAAACTTATTTTCTCATTCTCGGAAATCCTTTTTAATATAAAAACATGAAATTCCTCATCATTTTTAAGAAACAATTCCTTTTTGCCTTCCAGCACCCTGTATAGCGGTGGTTGCGCAACATAGAGATAGCCATTTTCAATAAGGTCCGGCATCTGCCTGAAAAAGAATGTCAATAGTAGCGTCCTGATGTGCGCACCATCCACATCCGCATCGGTCATGATAATAACTTTGTGATATCTGAGCGAATCAATGTCATAATCCTCATCACCAATCCCCGTGCCCAGGGCGGCAATCATGGTTCGGATCTCTTCGCTGGATATCATCTTATCAAATCGGGCCTTTTCCACATTTAAAATCTTACCCTTCAGGGGTAAAATTGCTTGAGATCTCCTGTCTCTTCCCTGTTTCGCCGAACCCCCGGCTGAATCCCCCTCAACTATGAAAATCTCGCTTTGTCTAGGATCCCTTTCCTGGCAGTCGGCCAACTTTCCGGGTAATGAGTGGTCTGAAAGGACACCCTTTCGCCTTGCTATCTCCTTCGCCTTTCTTGCGGCCTCCCTCGCACGTGCTGCATCAATTACCTTTGACAGAATAGCCTTTATAACTGATGGATTTTCTTCGAAAAAACTGCTTAAGCCCTCATTTACCAGCGTCTCTACGAGACCTTTTACTTCACTGTTTCCTAGTTTGGTCTTGGTCTGTCCTTCAAACTGAGGATCCGGCAGTTTTATGCTGATGATCGCTGCCAAACCCTCTCTTACGTCCTCCCCTGAGAGTTTTTCTCTAAAATTTTTGGCCAAAGGCGAATTTTGTAGATACTGATTGATACTCCTTGTCAGGGCTGATTTAAACCCTATGAGATGGCTACCCCCTTCCCTTGTATTTATGTTATTGGCAAAGGTGAATAAATTTTCCTTGTAAGAACTATTGTACTGAATTGCAATCTCCATTATAACGCCATTTTTTTCACCTGATATTGAAATAGGTTTTCTATGGAGAACCTCTTTGTTCTTATTCAGGTATTCCACAAAGGACGTTATTCCACCTTTATAGATAAAATCCTTCTTCCTTCCGGTCCTTTCATCGGAAATCTTTATCTTTACACCTTTTGTAAGAAAGGAAAGTTCTCGCATCCTTTTTGCGAGTATCTCAAAATCAAAATTTATGTTCTCAAAAATACTCTGGTCAGGCATAAATCGGATTTTCGTGCCAGTTTTTTTTGTGGCTCCTATTATCTTGAGTTCATTTGTCGCCTTACCTCTTTCGTAACGCTGAAAATGAATTTTCCCATCCCGATAAACTTCCACTTCCAAATAACTGGATAGGGCATTCACCACAGAGACCCCGACACCGTGAAGTCCACCCGCAACCTTATATGCCTTGTTATCAAACTTGCCTCCGGCATGCAGTTTGGTCATAACAACTTCCAGGGCCGACATGTTTTCGGTCTTATGCAGATCCACAGGAATGCCCCTGCCGTTATCAACAATAACCACGCTGTTATCATTCAATACCTGTACATCCACGTAGTCGCAGTATCCCGCGAGTGCCTCATCTATACTGTTATCAACGACCTCATATACAAGATGATGGAGACCTTCAGATGCAGTATTTCCAATATACATTGCGGGCCTTTTTCGGACTGCACTCAAGCCCTCCAAGACCTTAATATCGGAAGCGACATAAGTTGTATTTTCCTGTTTCATTCTAAACCCTCATCGGCATAATTAAACCCAAGAAACCCATATCTGATTCCCCTTTTAGGATACAGGGTTTTGAATTGTCAATAAAACCCAAAGATACAACCTCACTCTCCATCGACTGAAGTGCATCTATAAAATATCTCGGATTGAATCCAGCCTCAAAACGGTTTCCTTTGTATTCGACCTCAATGTTTTCCTGTCCTTCTCCGAGATCGGGATTTGTAGAAACCAGTTCCATCGTGTTATTCTCAATAGAAATTTTTACTGCCCTGTAGCGCTCATTACTAAGAATAAGCATCTTCCTCATTGCTTCTAGTAGAGAAATTCTGTTCACATGTATTTTTTCCTTTTCTTCTTTTGGGATTACTGCATGATAGTCCGGAAATTTGGCCTCAAGCAGACGAATCACAAGAAAGGCGTTTTCCTTTTTTGCAATGCAGTTTTTCTTTTTGAATCCTATCTTCATTGGCCCTTCTTCAGAAGCCAGTTTATTTAGTTCTATCATACCTTTTTTTGGAATCATAACCCCATTTCCCAAATCCAGTGATTCAACTCTGGCAATAGCTTTATCTATCATAGATAGACGGTGCCCGTCAGTAGCCACCATTCTCAAAAAGTTGTTCTCCTCATGCACCACTTTCTCAGTGAATATACCTGAGAGTTTAAATCCTGCCTCTTCCATGGTAACAGAATGAATAGTTTTATTAATCATTTCACTTAAACTTTCTCCTTCCACGTCAACCATTACCACCCCTTCTGGTTCAACAAAGGTCGGGTATTCGTCCGCTGGTAGACACGCAAGATCAAATCTTGCAATATCATCAGCAATATAGACCCAATTATTTTGTTTCTCCTTTATGTGGAAAGTAGGTCTATTACTTTCCTTCAAAATCTCAAATAATTTCCTTCCCGAAATAGTTATGGTTCCTTCTTGGATTATCTCAGCAGGTACTACTTGCTGAAATCCGAGTTCAAGGTCAGTTGCAGAAATATTAAGATCAGTTCCGGTGGCATTTAGCAGGATCGTAGAGAGAATCGGCATATTACTTCTCTTTTCAATAATGCTCTGAACCCTTGAAATACATCTAAAGAGGTGATCTCGGTCAATTTTTATTTCCATATCTGCCTCCAATAAAATGAGTTTATCTTTTATTTATTTTATTTAAAATATATTTAAAAAACAATAATAATAAATAGGTGTGTTTATTTGTCGAATATTTATGTATTTAATTAAAATAACAAGAAAAATTGCTAGTGTTTTTCTTGAGTGTTTTTTACAGATTTTCAATCGATAATAGCTCTGCCTACACATAAAATAGGCTTTTCAACAAATTATAGAATATAATTCAAAGCATGTAAAAAAAACATAAAAACATAGAAATATTAATCTGTTAATAATAGAAAACCATTACGAGTTATGAAAGATAATTCTGTATTTTATCAATATCATCCGAAACTGATTTTTTAACGTCTTTCTCCCCTTCAATGCGTTTTACCGCATATATTACTGTTGAATGGTCCTTATTTCCAAACGCTTTCCCTATTTCTTTAAAGGATAAGTCAGTTAACCTCCTGGTAAGATACATGGCCATCTGTCTCGGGTAAGAAAACTTCCGTGTCTTCTTGTTTGACAGGAGGTCTGACAGGGAGATATTGAAATAACCTGTTGTCAACTTCTGTATATCGTCCACGCTTACCTTGTTATACTGCCTGTTTTTAATGATAGATTTAACGGTGGACATATCGATTTCACGATTGTAAAACGATGCATGTGTTTCCAAGCTGACCAAGTACTGAGTAATGGTTTTTAAGTTATTGGTAGCGTTTGCCAGGAAGAATATCACATCGTCGGGGATATAAAGTTTTGATTTTTTTGATATATTTTTAATAATCTTCATTTTTGTGTTTTGATTGGGCACGTCAATTTCAGAAAGAAGACCCCATTCAAGCCGGGACGTGAGTTGGGGAAGTATGTTTTTGATCTGTGTCGGTGGTTTGTTGGCCGCGACAACAATCTGTTTTTTAGCCTCGTAAAGCGAGTTAAAAAGTGAGATAAATTCTAATTGGCATTTCTCACGACCAGCTAACATGTGAATATCATCAAGTAGGAGAAGGTTAATATTTCTGTACTTATCCCTAAATTCAGCCAAATTTTCCTTTTTTAGGCAAAACGAGAAATTAGAAATGAATTGATTTGCAGTAATATATTTTATGTTAAAAGATCTGTTGTTTTGGTGGATGTGATTACCTATGGCATTTAGGAGGTGTGTCTTACCCAGGCTTAGGTTGCTGAAGATGTATAGAGGGTTGTATTGATGCGCGGGATTTTTTGCTACCGCTAATGCGCATGTGTATGCGAATCGGTTGCTTCCGGCTGTGATAAAGTTGTTAAAAGTCAACAAGGTGTTCAGCGCGTGACCTGTGCTATATACCGGTTCTTGAGCGACTTCGTGGTTATAGTCAGGTTCGCAGTTGGGGGCAGACATCATACCGAACGTAAAGCTGATTTCAGGCACAATGTTCAGATTATTCTTGAACGAATTCTGGATTTGACCGATATAATTTTCTCGTAGCCAGCTGGCAACGAACTTGTTTGGAACCTCTATTACGGCGACGTTCGGCTCTAAGCGTCTTAGAACTGTATTAGAAAACCATGTCTTAAACTCTGACCTTGAGACGTCAGGTTCAAGACTTGATGTTATTTGCTGCCAAGCATTTTTTTTATCAATCATAACAATTGGTTACCGAGGTTGTTGGTTTTCGATAATCAATACATATTAGAAAAATTTTACTGAAATATCAATCAAAAACTCTTTTTAATTAGAGGGGGAATCATGAGTTATTCAGTAGCCCTCGCAGGCAAGGGGGGCACAGGAAAAACGACCATTGCCGGCTTTCTAATCAAGTATCTTGTTGAAAAAGGAAAAACACCTGTCCTGGCGGTTGATGCAGACGCAAATGCCAACCTGAACGAGGTCTTAGGTCTTAAAGTGGAGGAGACCTTGGGGGATGCCAGGGAGGAAATGAAGAAGGGTATTGCCACGGGTATGACTAAGGATGTCTTTATGGAGATGAAACTGCAAGAGGCTGTTGTTGAGGCATCCGGTTTTGATCTCATTGTTATGGGAAGGCCTGAGGGTGCTGGGTGCTATTGTGCCGCGAACTCACTCCTCACAATGTATCTTGATAAATTGATGCGGAATTATGATTACTTGGTAATGGATAATGAGGCGGGCATGGAACATATCAGTCGGCTTACCACCAACAATATTGACGTGCTACTTGTGGTGTCCGATCCAACACGCAGGGGGATTCAAGCGGCAGCAAGGATAGTAGACCTAACATATGAGCTGGGCCTGAATATCGACCGCAAGCTGCTGGTGGTCAATCAAGCCAGAGAAGGACAGGAAAAGGGCATAAATGAGATGGTAAAGCAATATGAACTGGTTCTTGTAGGGATAGTGCCCGAGGATGCCGATCTTCAGGAGTTCGACCTGACTGGAAGGCCTACGGTGGAGTTGGAAAAAGACAATAGAGCGGTAGCTGCGTCATATGGAATTTTTGATAAAATGTTTAACGAATAATTAAAGCTCCATGCAACAAGACTTCGGCGGGTTCATTCAATAGAGTCGGTATGGGGAATGCCCTCGGCCATGAGTGACTCTACTTGAACTCGTCGACAAGTCTCGGGCCGAAAGGCGCTATGTGAATTTTCAATATATTGAACTTATTTCGTGGATAATACTATATATTGAACCCAAGCGAGATGAAAAAACTCGCTTGAATTACTGTAAAATTTACTTGACAAGCAATGCGGGTTAATCTAATTTACACCGCTGAAGTTCCAGTTTTTTTAGGGATTTTTTTTGCCCTTTTTTGTTATTTTTTTCACAATTCACCACAGATAATTTTTCCTTGAGGCCTTTTTCCTGCCCGGAAAGATTAGTAATTTAAATTGAGTTAAGGAATGCGGTAGAAGTATCTCTGCCGATTTTCCCAAGACTCTCAAAATCAAATCTAAATTAAGAAGGAGGGATACAAATTGGCCTTTGAAATTCCCAAACAGCCCTATTCAGGAACAATTGGAGAAACTACCGTAGGAACGGGTTCTGGCGCTGTTAAGGTCGGAGGAAAAGATGCATACCCATTTCATCTCTTTGAGGGGAAAATGCCTAATGCCCCGAAGATTGCAATGGAAATCTGGGATTATGACCCTTCCGACGAGTGGCCTGCTGCCGCTGTAGAGCCATTTAAGGACGTCATTTCCTCGCCCGAAGCCTGGGCCAAGAAGTGTGTCGAAGAATATGGCGCAGACATGATTGTTCTCCAGCTAAAGAGTACCGATCCCAACGGCATGGACCGTGGGGCGGATGAGGCAGCAGAAGTGGCAAAAAAGGTATCGGATGCTATTGATGTGCCACTCATTTTGTGGGGTACCGCAAATAACGATAAAGATGAAGCAGTATTAAAGAAGATTTCGGAAACATGTGAAGGGAAAAACCTCGCCCTAGGCCCGGTTGAGGAAGCAAATCATAAGGGAGTGGGCGCGAGCGCGCTTGGTTATGGTCATTGCATTGTATCATCATCGCCTATTGATGTGAATCTGGCCAAGCAGTTAAATATTCTGCTCGGCAATCTAGGTGTAAAGCTGAACAAGATAATCATTGACCCGACTACAGGTGGACTCGGATACGGAATGGAATACTCTTATTCTGTGATGGAACGTATAGGAATGGCGGCACTGACTCAGGAGGACGATAAGTTACAAGCCCCAATGATAAACAACCTTGGGAACGAGGTCTGGAAATGTAAAGAGGCGGGCCAGCCTATCGAAGAAGCTCCGACACTGGGAGATCCTGAGAAACGAGCTATCCTTATGGAGAGCGTTGCAGCCGTCTGTTATCTTATGGGTGGATCTGATATTTTGATTCTGAGGCACCCTGAGACAGTACGTCTTACTAGGGCATTTATCGATCTGATGATGAACGGGGGTATGGCCAGTGATGTGCAGGGGATAACAAAGAACCTAGAGGCCAAAGAGGTTGATATTCTTTCTCTTTCACCGGAGCCGAATCTTGATTTTGGCGTTGAAGAAGCGGCTGCGAAGGAAAAAGCTGAAAAGCCGAAAGAAAAAGCTGCTCCTAAACCAAAGGCGGCTAAGCCTGAGGAAAAGGCGGCTGCCGAGAAGCCGGAGAAGAAAGAGGAAAAGCCCGCACCTAAACCAAAAGAGGAAGAGAAGG
>CAZUHR010000042.1:0-14589 GCA_964620335.1 uncultured Desulfobacteraceae bacterium | reverse complement strand
GGTTTTTTGATCAGGATGTAGAGTTTGCCTTCATGTTGCATGTGCCCTGCTGCCACTTCGGCATAGGGCCCGCTTCCCCAATACAGATCAGCCCTTCCCGTCCCTTTGATTGCCCCTCCGGTATCCTGGTTTAAAACAAAACGGGAAAACTTCTTCCATCCTGTGATTTTTCCTCGGTCATTTACAACCGGCTTCTGACACGAGATATAAGCCAGGGCTCCTTTTGGGAAAAGCCTGGCGTCCAAGGCCAGAGATCTTCCAGGTGTGATGGGAACACTGATGTTGCCTAGGGGACCGTTTTTGAGGATTCTAAAAAACACATAGGAAGGATTATGATTCAGGACCTCATTTATAATTTCGGGATGTTTGGATAGATACCTGCGGATCCCTTGCATAGACATCTCTTCCTTGTTCATAAGGCCTTTTTCCAGCAGGTATCGCCCAATACTGCGATATTCTCTACCATTGGATGCGTCATAACCAACCGATATGGTCTCGCCGTCAGGAAGTTTCAAACGTCCTGAACCTTGTATGTGAAGGAAGGCTATATCTAATGGATCTTTCAGCCAGGCAATTTCCAGATCCTGGCCTTGAAGTACCTTTTCAACCTCTATACAATATCTGGAGTAATATGGTAGAACTTTTTTCCCATCGATCCTTGCAACAATTTTTTCCCCTTTGAATTTTTTACTAAAAAGAGACAGGTCGATCTGCAATAGGTTGGCAGGTTTTCGGTAAAGAGGGTATTTAAAGGTGTTATCTGGAAATTTGCTCCCTTCGTAGATAGGTTCAAAATAACCTGTGAAAAGTATTTTACCATCGCTGCGGCGTCCGGGAGCGTGGTAAACTCGGAAGTGTTTCCTGATTTTTTTATTTAATTGATCTGGAGTAGGATTTTCTTCTATTAGTTTTAGAAAGGCCATTTGACTGCTCCGGACTTGTCGGCAGGTAATCTTGTGAGGCCCGTATTGGAATATTTTTCCGGGATCAATCCGATCCAAGTACTCGAGGTTCCTTTCTATGGCCAGGATGAGGGAGTCATAATGCATATCATCTCGGAAGAGTGGATAGACGAAATGGATTTTTTTGAGGGCGTCTTCCGGCCTTTGGGGTTCTTTTATTACAGCCGGATAGCAGCCAAAAAAACCGGTGACGAAAAATAATACAAAAAGGGATTTCAGCAAGTTTTTTGCGGTATAAGGCATAATGGTTTCAAGTCTGCGGCCTCCCGTCACTCATAAAAGGCCTCAAAGCCATGCTTCATTTGTTAGTTTGACGGGTGTAAGCCCATTATTTAGATCGGTCCGGATTTTTTGGTACCGGACTTAAAAATAAATGCACCGGAAGGATGAATTCGTATCCCATGCGAACAGTTTTAGCCTTTACCAATCTATTAGTCTATAAGCTGTTATTTATCAAGAGGTGTGAATCGGAAAATACGTGTGTGTTGATGAAGAGGGCATGACACGTCCCCGATATTTTTTGGCGCAGGATACCCAACACTTGCATTGGGGAGTGTTGTTTTTGCACAGGGAAGGAGTGGTTTTTTTAACACAGTTTTGGAAAATATAATGTGTTTCAAAAGCCCATCTGCAAGGTTTCTGTGATTTAGCATTTAATATCAATTGGTTAAGATGTATTCTTTATTCTTTGATTAAGAGATTTTTGTTGGCATATAACTTGCTTAAGATGAACATACGTTAGTAAAATAAAATTCTGTCAATGGTTAAGGAGCTAATTGTGAACTACAGGCAGCGGACACTGGGAGATGCGGTTGGTTGTACAGGTATTGGTCTTCATACAGGTAAAAAGGTCAGGATAAACATTAAACCAGCCCCGTGTGATACGGGGATAAGATTTATTAGGATCGATTTTAAAGGGCATCCAATGGTCAAAGTGTGTTTTGACAATGTATTCGACACGACGCTGGCTACGAGCATAAGTTCCAACGGGTGCAAAGTTGCGACCATTGAACATTTGATGGCGGCATTTTACGGTTTGGGTGTCGACAATGCGGTAGTGGAACTTGATGGTCCGGAAGTCCCAATTATGGATGGCAGTTCGGCACCATTCGTATTTCTTTTAAAAAGCGCAGGCATAAAAGAACAGAGAACTCCAAAACGTTTTATTATAATTAAAAAACCCCTTAAAGTCGTGGATGGGAATAGATCTATTCACGTATACCCAAAAAATGAATTGAAGATAACCTACACGATAGATTTTCAGCATCCGCTTTTAAGAAATCAAGAATACGAACTGAGTTTTTCAGGGAGGGACTTTGTCAGGGAAATCAGCAGGGCACGGACTTTCGGGTTTCTGAGAGATGTCCAGACGCTCAAAGAAAATGGGCTTGCAAAGGGGGGCTCTCTTGACAATGCAATCGTCATTGACGATTTCAGGATTATTAATGACGATGGGCTGAGATTCAAAGACGAATTTGTAAGGCACAAAATTCTTGATTTTATTGGGGATCTTTCTGTCATTGGTTCACCTGTCATTGGACATTTTGTAGTAAAAAAATCCGGGCATTTTCTTAATCAGGAAATGCTAAAGAGGCTTATGAAATCACGGAGACACTGGAAGGTGTTAACGTTTGAGACGGCAGAGGAATGTAATAAAAACAGCGTAAAGATACCAGCTTTTGGTATTCCGGAACCTTTTGCTGCTTAGCTCTAAATAGCTTTTCATCTTGAAATAACCGAAATATTTTCTAAAGTTTTTTGTCCCAAAAGGGGCATCTCCAGTGAGATGCCCCTTTTTTGTATTGCACGCCGTATGAAAATGAAGCTTGGCCTTAACAGGGTTTTGACAAAACCAGCCCTGCTGAGATATTGACTGCTACGATCTATTCAATATGGCTTGCATTTGGAAGGACTCTCACGTATTATATCCCCTCAAAATTCCTGGTATTTTATACAAAATAAATTGTGAGCTTGTTTGTTGGCCTGCTAAAAGGGACTTCGAAATAGTGAGCAATTCCACATTTTAGAAAACCTGAAATTTAAGAATTTGCCACATAGATAGATTAGGGTCGGGTTGGTAGAGAACAGATGAATATCCTGTCATTTATGTACAGAAGATTAAGGACGATTACAACAATAGTCCTTTTGTCAGTTTTGGTTCTGTCATCATCGGCACGCGCAGAGAAAGCAGGTTTAAAGGATATTTTGGTCACAAATACCATGGATCATCTGCTAGTTTATTTTAGTGTTAGGGATTGTTTTACTGAAGATATTATAAAGGCAATTGACAACGGGTTCAAGACTACATTTACATTCTTCATCAAACTTAACAGGGTTAGGGGTTTGTGGTTGGACAATGAGGTAGCTGATTTAAAAGTGAAACATGACATACAGTATGATAATCTCAAAAGGGTCTACCATGTAAGGCTTTCGGAAAGAGATAACAAAGTTATTTCCGTGAAGGATTTCGATGAAGCGAAGGCCCTAATGTCAGAAATCGTGGGTCTCAAAGTCTGTGAACTTAATAGACTTCGGAAAGGTAGTCATTACAAAGTCAGCATGATGGCCGAACTCGACAAAATAAGGCTACCTCTTCATCTACATTACGTTTTTTTCTTTCTGTCCTTATGGGATTTTGAGACCGACTGGTATACAATGGATTTTAAGTACTAAGGTTTTTCTATTATGGCGGATTATTTAGAGGCTAAAAGACTGGATCTCAGAAGGCGACGCAGAGAACGATACTTGATTATTTCTCTATTTGTCGTAATTATTTTTTTGACTTTTCTGGGACGACGCATCTTTGATGTAGCGCCAGGTCTTCCATTTTCCAGTAGCATCCTTGTCTTTGTCGTAATCAACATCAACATCATACTACTACTTCTCCTCCTCTTTCTCACAGTGAGAAATCTGGTAAAGCTCTTATTTGAAAGAAGAAAGAATATCATGGGGGCGAAGCTCAGGACAAAACTTGTTATGGCTTTTGTGATGCTGTCCCTGTTGCCTACGATTATTCTTTTCTTTGTCTCGATGCAATTTATTTCTTTATCCATTGAATACTGGTTTCAACTCCAGATTGAACAATCTTTGGAAGACTCTTTAGAAGTAGGCCGGGATTATTATGTGCGTGCTGCAGACGAAATTCTTTTTTTTGGTAATAACCTGAGCCGTGTAATCAGCTATGAAAATTTTATATTGCTGGCCAACAAAGAGCGCCTTGAAAAATTCATTGATGAAAAGAGAAGGGAATACGACTTGGCTTTTCTAGAGGTTTTTTCCGGAAAGCTGGAGCCGAGAACTGTGTCAAAAAGCCACAGAATTGATCTGAGCTCTTTTAAAGGAGTTGATGTCGATATCTTGAGAAGAAGCCTTGAGAGAGGGACGGATAGCCAGAATATTCAATCTTTCCCCCACGGAGACTTGATCAGCGGCGTTGTTCCGATTTTTTCGAGGACGGAATCAAAGGCTGTTGACGGCCTAATCGTCCTGGCAAAATTTGTCCCCGGCAGTTATGTCAACCGATTAAAGGCTATATCAAGTGGAATTCAGGAATACAAACAACTTAAAATGCTCAAAAAACCGATAAAGCTGAGCCACCTGATTACGCTCTCAATAGTTACCCTTCTTATTATTTTTTCTTCTGTATGGTTCGGTTTTTATCTTTCAAGAGAGATTACCATTCCTATCAAGGAGCTGGCCGAAGGAACAACTCGGATTGCTTCAGGTGATTATGATTTTTTTATTGATCTTGAGGCAAAGGATGAAATTGGGGGTCTAGTCAATTCGTTCAATAGGATGACCATGGACCTGAAAACCAGTAAGAATAAGCTGGAAAAGGCAAACGTAGAACTGATAAAAAGTAATATTGAGCTGGAACAGAGACGTTTATACATGGAGATTGTTCTTGCTAATGTGGCCGCAGGTGTGGTGTCAGCAGATGCCGATGGGATGATTCTCACCATCAACAAGTCAGCGGAGAGAATGCTGGATATAAAAGCGGACATGATCATTGGAAAGAACTACAAAGAAATCATTCCCGAGGACTATATAAAGATAATTGACGAGTTTGTCGAAGCCCCGGGACTTTATAGGAAGGGTTCCCTAAACAGACAAATAAACTTATCCGTTAGGGAAAAGAGATTGACTCTGCTCGTGTCTCTTAATGCCCTTCGGGATGATAGAGGAAATTACCTCGGTCTTGTTGCTGTTTTCGAGGACTTGAGCGAGATCGAGAAGGCCCAGAGGATGGCCGCATGGCGCGAAGTGGCGAGGCGAATAGCCCACGAAGTCAAGAACCCGCTGACTCCGATCCAACTCTCAGCCCAGCGCCTTAAGAAAAGATACGGGAAAATGATCAAAAATGAGGACGCAAAGGTATTCCAGGAGTGCACAGAGATGATTATCCGGCAAGTGGAGGAATTAAAACGCCTGGTGAACGAATTTTCGAATTTTGCACGTATGCCGGCTATTAATGCGGTGCCAGCAGATATAAGTAGGATTATTAAGGAAGCCCTTTTCCTTTACAAAGAGGCACATAAAGATGTGAAATTTAACTTTAATGACAGAAAGGGAATTCCTGTTTTTAATTTGGACAAAGAACAGATGAAAAGGGTTATGATTAATCTTTTTGATAATGCAGTTGAGGCGATAGAAGGTGAGGGAAAAGTAGACATTGATCTCAGTTACGATGAGGCATTTCAGATGGTGAGGATCGAAGTCTCAGATAACGGGCGCGGCATATCTGCCGAAAACAAGACGAGGTTGTTTGAACCTTACTTTTCAACTAAAAAACAGGGCACAGGCTTGGGCCTTGCCATTGTGAACACCATTATCACTGATCACAACGGATTTATCCGGGTTCAGGATAATTTTCCCAGGGGGACCAAATTCATTATTGAACTTCCTGTTAGGGTTTGAGTGCGAATAATGTTCATGTTTTTATACCATTTTGTTTGGTCGCTTGTTCTCATCCCGCTTTTTCCGATCCTTCTGATGGTGAGAAAAGGGAGATTTGTGGAAAGGCTTGCATTGAGCTTACCCACTGCCTCCCTTGAGAGGGATAATATATGGATACACGCACTTTCGGTGGGGGAGGTGATATCAGCACTTCCGTTGATAGAATCGCTCAAGCTCAGTTACCCTGGTAAGGATATTGTTTTCACGGTCACGACTTCTAGGGGCATGGCCGTTGCGGTAGCCGAATTGAAGTCCAAGGTCAGGGCCTTAATCACAATGCCTGTTGATCTATGGTGGTGTATTCGTCGAATCGTTAATTATGTCAGACCCTCTATTTTTGTTCTTGTGGAAACTGATGTATGGCCGGGATTGATCGACTACCTCAGCAAAAGAGGAATTAAGAGCATATTGATCAATGGCCGCATTTCTCCCCGGACCTTTAAATCCTATCGCAGATTTTCTTTTATTGCTCGAAAAATGTTCAAGCCATTCGATTCATGCCTGATGCAATCGGATCTGGACAGGGAAAGGCTTATAAGTGTTGGAATAGATCCCAATAAGGTCAGAACAGTCGGTAATATCAAGTATGACCGTGACTGGGTGCCAATGGGACAGGAAGAAAGGAGGAACTGGTCAAACATCTTGGGGCTTCAGCGCGAAGATCTGATATGGGTTGCCGGCAGTACCCACAGGGGTGAAGACGAGACCCTGATGGAGGTATTTGCAAGGCTTCAACCATCATTTCCCACTCTGCGCCTTATCATTGCTCCCAGAAGGATTGAACTATCCACTGAAATTTTGAGACAGGCCCAAAGCATGGGCCTTAATGCGGTCCTGAAGACCGAAATTTTTAAAAAAAATAGCTACTATCATATTTTGGTTGTGAACACCTTGGGTGAACTCGATCGCATCTACGGTATCGCTCAGGTGAGTTTTGTTGGGGGCAGCCTGATACCAATCGGGGGTCATAACTTATTGGAGCCGGCCAGTTTTGGTTGTCCAGTTTTGTTTGGCCCCTACACATTCAATTTTGTTCTTATGTCGGAATCGCTTGTAGCGACCGGAGGTGGATTGCGAGTTCAGGATGGAGATGAGCTCTATAAAGTAATGAAAGTTCTTTTGGGAGATGCCGAACTACGTTCGAAGATGGGTGGTATCGCAAGAGAATTTGTGGAAAAAAATCGGGGCGCTTTGGAACGTGTCGTGTCACATATCGCGGCCTGTAGCTGATGTTTTGGTAATGTTCAAAACACTTTGTGTCTTGAAGGATAAAGGGATCTCTTTTCAAAAGCCGCATATGCTGACATCATTTCATGGAACGGCAGTGAAGCCTTAAACTTCAGCTTGGGACAGCCCCTGAAGGGACCCCTTGTCGTGGCGTTGGCCTTTACTGCCTGTCCGGGGGCCTAATATTTGCGGGTCTGGGGGCGTTCGACTATCTCAGTAGAATTTGTGATGCAACTTTTGAAAAGAGATCCCTTTGGCCTTTACCACTGTAAGATAGGTTCGGATTTTTTGGCATCGGACTTGAGGATAAATACACCGGAAGGATGAATTCATATCCCATGCAAACAGTTTTCAATATTACAAATAACTTAAAACCTAAAGTCGCGCAACGAGCAGGCTTCAAAGAGATATGGGTTATCATTTGTAAGCTGGTTATGGGGGAGTAAGGTCGTGGGAATTTTTGGGCCTGATTGGTCCCAGATTCACCAAAAAGAATCCTCAGGAATTTTGTCCGTTGTACTGGAGGCTTTGTCTTTTTTATACGGAGCTAGTGTTAAGCTTCGCCTTTGGGCATACCGAGGAGGGATTTTTAAAAGACAATCCCTGCCAGGGTTCGTTGTCAGCATAGGTAACCTGACAGTAGGAGGAACTGGTAAGACGCCTGCGGCAATTATGCTGGCAAGCTGGGCGCTCAAAGAAGGGTTTCGCGTCGCGCTGCTTTCCAGAGGGTATGGGGGACGTTATAAAAAAAAGGTCTTGGAGGTGTCTGACGGCAACCGCATCAAGGCAGATCCGAGAAATGCGGGAGACGAGTCCTATCTTCTTGCCAAAAAGCTTTCGGGTATTCCTGTTGTAATATCAGAAAAACGATATGCTGCGGGCATATTTGCCCATGAGAAATTTGGATGCAACTTTTTTATTCTCGATGATGGTTTCCAGCACCTGGAATTGAGGCGCGACCTTGATCTGGTTCTGATTGATGCTAAAAGGCCATTCGGCAACGGCCATCTATTACCAAGGGGCCCTTTAAGAGAACCGGTCGATCAGTTGGCTAGAGCAGATGCCTGCATTATAACTCGATGCGGCGTGCAAGGCTCCGGGGATGAGCTTCTAAATTTTTTAAGGGGCGAGTGTCCTGCAATCCCCTTTTTTTATGCGGACCACCAGCCAAAGAGAGTTGATTTCCCGTTTTTGGATGAAATCCATGAGCCCGGAATTTTAGATGGCAAGAAGGTAGTGGCCTTTGCCGGTATTGCACGGCCAGACGTATTCAAGCAGACCCTGGTTGAACTGGGCGCTGATACAGTATATTTCAGGGGTTTCAAAGATCATTACATCTTCAAGCAGGATGAGATCCAGGAACTGATTCATATTAAGGAAAAACTCGATGCCCGGTATCTAATTACGACTGAAAAGGATTGGGTAAGAATTGCATCTATTGCACCTGCCTACCATGATATGGCATATTTGTGTATTGAATTTGAACTTCTTTCGGATCGGGATAGTTTTTTCAGAATGATAAAAGATGGAATCAAGCAATAGAAAATTTTTTTCGACAGTTATATACAGGCTCATTTTTGCGGTTGTTCGTCTTATGTCCTTTATACCTTTTCGCACGGGGCAGTTTTTGGGACGGTTACTGGGGAGAGCTTTTACCACGGTGCCAATGAGTCGCACAAGGGTCTCGTTGGACAACCTGCGTCATGCCTTCGGCGAGCACATGGAAGCAAGTGAATTAGAGAGACTCAACAGGCAGGTCGTGATGCATTTTGGCGAGATGTTGTTTGAGGTTCCCCATATCCTGAGATTGAACCATTCGAACCTCGACAGATATGTTGTTCTCGAAAATGAAGAAAACCTTCTTAATGCCATGGACAAGGGTAAAGGGTTTTTTATCCTGACGGCTCATTTCGGGAATTGGGAGTTGATGTCCGTGGTGATCAATCTTTGCTTTGCTGAGGATGGCGCTGTCGTTGCTCGACCAATCGATTTTTCACCGGCCGATCGTGTTATTAACGATCTACGATCCAGGTTTGGTGTCGAAATTATCAGAAAAGATCAGGGTATGAGAAACATAGTAAAAGCGGTTAGGGATAACAGGGGTGTTGGCATTCTGCTGGATCAAAATGTGGACTGGTATTCCGGAGTGTTTGTTGAATTCCTGGGAAGACAGGCCTGTGTAAACAAGGGGCTTGCACTCATGGCCCTGAGAAAAGGGACCCCGGTAGTGCCGGTGTTTTCGGTGAAACAGCCGGATGGAAGGTACCGGATTATATTCGAAAAAGAGGTAGATCTTAAGAGGACCGGGGACAGAACAAAAGACATCGAAGAAAACACCGCCATTTTTACAGGCATTATCGAGAAATATATCAGGCAATATCCGGATCACTGGTTCTGGTTTCATAAACGCTGGAAAACCATGTTCTACTGCCCGCTCCCAAATGATTATTTTGGGGAATCAGGATATGTTGCTCCGTAAAGAAATGTGCGACACTGGACTACTGGGGACGTATATCACGAATCGCGAGTCACTCGCCTTCGCGCGGGGAGCTTCACTTATCAAGGAATGATATGAAACATGCTACAGGTTGTTAGCGGAAGACGGATTGACAAATCAAGAGTCAGACGCATACTCGTACGTGCTACTAACTGGGTGGGTGATGTAGTCATGTCCCTCCCAGCACTTGAGGTTGTTAGAGAAAACTTCCCCTCGAGCTCTATCACTGTGTTGGCAAGGCCCTGGGTCGTACCGTTGTTCAAAAACCATCCTGCCGTGGATGCGATCATACCTTTCAGACAAATGAAGGGCATTTTTGCCTATTGTCGCGAGCTGATGCGGGTTGCCAAACTGATTCGAAACAATGGATTCGATCTGGCCATTCTTTTCCAGAATGCCTTTGAAGCCGCTTTTTTGGCATATCTGGGGGGAATTAAATTCAGAGTAGGGTATCGCGGGGATGGTCGGGGATTTTTGCTTACACACAGAATCGTCAAGACTGAAGAGGTTTTAAAGTCACACCAGGTGGAATATTATCTGTCCCTGCTGAAGGCAATGGGCTGGGGTGGGACGAGCCGGGAGCCTTATTTGTATGCTGCCCAGGAAGATATGGAAAAAGCCGGAAGCCTGCTTTATTCGAGAGGTATCATGGAAGGGGACTGCGTAATAGGGCTCAGCCCGGGGGCCCTTTTTGGAGAGGCCAAAAGGTGGCCGGCTGATCGGTTTGCAAGGATCGGAGATTGGGCCGCTGAAAGGTGGAGAGCCAGAGTCCTAGTGTTGGGAAGCGGGAACGAGACTGATATCTGCGAAGTCCTGTGCGGCTCAATGGCCCATGAGCCTTATAATCTTTGTGGACGAACGACACTCGGAGTAGCCGTTGGTCTGGTCAGACACTGTAGTCTTTTTGTGACTAATGATTCAGGGCTTATGCACATTGCAGCGGCCCTAGGTGTTCCAACATTGGCCATATTTGGCTCAACCGACCCGGTAGCTACAGGTCCTCGAGGGTCTAAGACCAGAATCGTCAAGCATGAAATTGAATGTGCTCCCTGCCTTAGGCCTGAATGTCCAAAGGATTTTCGCTGTATGCTATCCATAGAACCGGAAGAGGTTTGGGATGAGATGGAGATTTTAAGGAGGGAATCTGAGTGAGCAAGCCAGCCGTTTTTATTGACAGGGACGGTACCCTTAACGAACAGATGGGTTACATTAACCACATCAGCAGGTTTGTTCTCCTGCCAGGGACGGCTGAGGCCTTAAAAATCTTGAACAGGCATGACTTTCTTGCAATTGTCATATCCAATCAGTCAGGCGTTGCTCGTGGATATTTTCCTATTGATCTTGTTGAAAGAATCCATTCATATATGAGGGAACTGCTTCAAAAGAAAGGGGCCGTTATTGACGGGATTTACTTCTGTCCGCATTATAAGGGGGGAGTTGTACCTGAATTCAGTATTTCCTGCTCTTGCAGGAAGCCGAAGACGGGCCTGATTGAAATGGCGCGCGAAAACTTCGATATTGACATGTCTAACTCATATGTGGTTGGTGATCGATGCTCGGATATTGATATGGCATATCGGTCCAATTTAAAAGGAGTTTTGGTAACAACCGGATATGGTCTGGGAGAAATTGATTACGTTCTTCCAGGCAGCCCAACCAAGCCGGTTCATATTGCAAAGGATTTGCTTCATGCGGTTAACTGGATTATTAAAGATGGTTCATAGCCAAAAACCCAGATTTCAAAATAACAACAATAATCTTAGGACTAAGAACTGTCTGCTATGAGTTACAAGCTATCCAGTATTCTGATCATAAAATTGAGTGCCATCGGAGACGTGGTTCAATCTCTTCCCCTGCTTTCGGTGCTGAGAGAGAATTTTCCTGCTGCCCGGATAGACTGGCTTGTTGAAGAGGAAGCATCTGAAATCATAAAGGGACACCCGGCCGTGAATCGGGTGTTTATCTCCCACAGAAAATCATGGCAAAAGAAAATATTAAAAGGCATGGAATTTTCATCCGTTATCCGTGAGTTTATTCGATTTATAAAAGACATAAGGTCATGTAGGTACGATCTTGTAATGGATCTTCAGGGTCTTTTCAAAAGCGGGATTCTTACCGGTTTTTCCAGAGGGAAAAGAAAGATCGGTATGGCCGGCGCAAGGGAAGGAGGCTGGCTTTTTTTGAATGAACGGCCTGTTGAGGTCGATTACCAAAAGCATGCGATTGATCTTTACCTGAAATTCGCAGAATACCTCGGGTGCAATTTCACATCGTGGAATGGGAATATTCCTGTTTCACAGAATGATAAGGGATTGATCGACCAGGCATTAGACAAGGACGGTGATAAAAAAAGGCCGCTGGTCATTATAAATCCTATGGCCAAATGGAAGACAAAGCTCTGGGAACCAGAGCGCTTCGCACTCCTCGCGGACAGGCTCCAGAATGATCTGTCGTGTAAGGTTTTTTTTACAGGCAGCAGGCACGATCGGGCAGCCATAGAAGATATTTCCAAGATGATGAAGCAAGTGCCGGGTAATCTCGCAGGCAAAACCGGTTTGAAGGAGTTGGCCTACCTGTTTACAAGGAGCAAGGTCCTAGTTACCACCGATACCGGTCCGATGCATATTGCCGCTGCAATGGGATGTCCGGTTGTAGCCTTGTTCGGTCCGACGGCTCCCTGGCGGACAGGCCCGTATGGCAAGGGGCATAGGATTATAAGGGCGGAAATGGATTGCAGCCCGTGCTTTAAGAAAAAGTGCGATCATATGACATGCATGAAGGAGATTATGGTGGAAGAAGTTTTTGAAGCCGCTAAGGGTATAATCCTGAAAAATTGTCATGTTACACACTAACATCCTGTTGCGATGTCATATGTTATCTGTTGGTGCGTCATTGCGAACCCCGGTCCCTTAGAGGCTGTGTCGTAATGTCATTGCGAGCAGCCTCAGGCGGCGAAGCAATCTCGTAACATGTCGAAATTAAGGGGATTGCCGCGCTCCCTTTGGTCGCTCGCAATGACCGGGAGAGATTACGACACAGTCTCTTAGAGGGGATAAACTCCGCTAAGCGATCTAATTTTTAAGATTCATATAATTTTTTATCAATAGAGTTGTAAGGGAGGTAACATGGCCATAAGCAAAGAACTGCTGGATATCCTGGCATGCCCAAAATGCAAGGGGGATATCTACCTGAACGATACGGGCGATGGACTCATATGCGATAATTGTAAGCTACTTTACGAGATAAAGGACGATATCCCCATCATGCTGATTGATGAAGCCAAATCACTGGAATAAGGATTGATCGTAACTCTCCAAGTAAAATTGACATGACGCCTAAAAAATTGTGCGCCAAAGCACACGTTTCTGTGCATTTTTACGGCTTTTACTTGTATCAGAAGCGCCTCACCGCATAAATCCAGAAAGATATCCTGTCTCTTCATTTTCTTAAATCCTGCTGTAGCAAGCCTTTCAGGTTCTTTGCGATTAAGCATCGCATTTTTAACTCCCGTTTTTTAAAAAAGCCTGTTTTTTTGGTACGAATATCGCAGAGCTAATAAGATGGAAAGGGCTTTGGCCTTTCTCAAAATCTTGCGGGGGTCGTATGATGAAGGGAAGAGGATTTGAAATGTTTGTTCCGGTTCTTTTTTTGGCTATCTTTCTAAATGTGAGTGGGACGCAAACGACGGCTTGTGAGTGTCCCACTGTCACAGCAAATGTAACGTACCCTGAAGGCTGGTTCCTTGCCTATGATCCAGAAAATCCTGAGACAATTGAGCCGGGCACCAACGAAACCATTAATATTTTTGGATGCAGACCCCCTTTTACTTGGTGGGTGAGCGGAAATGGGTTTGATTTGGAGTGGTATGAAACAGAAGGCCTATTCAATAGCTTTATTGCGGGTGCTACTGCCTGTGGAGCAGCTGAAATAATAGTTACAGATAAATACGGGGAGAGCGTTACGGGTTATATGAGATCCACAACAGGCAGATGGATTGAATGCTATAATAGTGGTTTGATTGCAGGATGTTCGGGTAGTCAATGTGGCGGGGCCTATGAACTTGAAGGACACAAAATTACTTATACTACCTGTCGACCTGGGTGGGGTGGAGACGGCTTGAGCTATGAATGTTACTGTTCCCATGACGGATGGGGTGGGGTCCGTACTCCTACCATAGAAGATGTACCTTATGACTGCGGCACTTATGTGAACCTGATTGGAATGAGATTGCATTATTGGGGTTGCCCATAAAATTAGGTATAATCAACTAATAAATAGTCTAGACATGGCAACAAGACAATATTGAGAATCTCAAAGAATCAGACAATCCTTTGAACGATATGGGCAGGATTGTTATAAAGCCGAGCACGTGCTGTGCTTTGTTGAGTCAAGCAAAACATACAAAAGGACCTGTCCGTGAGAAGGAAACACCACGAACTTGGGGTTCAGGCTTACTGCTGCCTCTGGGTGATTGAGAGGTAATCATGGATATCAAGACAAAGCAAAAGGATATTGTTCTTATTGTTATTGGTGTTGTCTGCTTCTTTTTAATCTTTGAGGCTGCTCAGGCCCATGCCGTATCTCCTCCTGGAGATATAGACCATGGATTTTCTGTGGACGAACAGCAGGGCGGAGGCGGCCTTGTGGTTAGCTATGACACCCAGGACCGTGCGATAAATAACTTCTGTGTGGAAGGAAGTGGCGTAAGTGTAAATTATGTCAGCACGACCGAGATAGAGGTCACTGACGCCTATGGAACTCTGCGCACATATACATTAAGCGATATTGACGGCCGTAAAAGAGTATACGCTGTGACAGGCATTGCGGGAGCGCCATATAGCCGGAACAATGCCGTCAGATGGCAATATGATACAGAAATGCGGCTCATTGAGATGATCAGGGAGAGGTTGCCTTTGATCTTTCGGACGGGGATTACAAGTTCAGGGC
>CAZUHR010000041.1:0-14942 GCA_964620335.1 uncultured Desulfobacteraceae bacterium | reverse complement strand
AATATATAACGCTGGTAATAAAATAAGTTGATGGGGTTTTTCAACTTTATAACCCTTTGATTTATCTAAAGAAAAATCTTAACCCAGTAAATTATTGCACAGTTTTCTGTGCATTTCATAGCCTTCATTTTTCCCTGCACAATTTTTTGTGCATTTATCATGATATGAGGAATTGACTCTATCGCCCTGCACAATTTTCTGTGCATTAGCACATATTTCTGCGTATATGATAGCTTTTATGCACAGTTTTTTGTGCAATTCATATTTTTATGCACATATTTTTGTGCATTCAATCAAAATGTGCTAAAATTCTCTTAAAACCTCTTTTTTTACTTGACATCCTGCCCTATTGGCCTATCGTAAGATTTATATTTATACATTCAACAATTATAAAAAAAGGCGCACCATGATCCCTCACCTCAAAATGTGCCTATCCACCTCCTGACAAAACGCAATAGAGTTTTGTTCAGGACATTCAATTACTGATTTCCAACAGACATTTTTCATAACAAAATTTCAAATTATTTCGTCAGGGGACTAGGGATATGTTTCATTAGGTTTGCGGGATTTCAAATTATCCGTCTGCACTTATCTTGGCAAGATTGAAAGTTGACCGGTTAGAAACCGTGTAGCAATTTATATTCTATCACCAGATTGTATTTTTTAATATTTAAACGTCTAAACGTATAATTACTTGATGCGAAGGTTCATAACATAAAGAAGAGGGTCAACATTGGTCTTTCTGGTCTTAGGTGGTGTTGGATTGCTGATCGGAATCTTCTTCGAGATCCAAACGCTGCGCAAGCGTGTGGCCAAGCTTGAGGAGGACATGAAGGCCGCGATGCCGCAGGCCGAAGAAACCAGGACCGCTGCGTCTGTCCCGTACGCTCCCCCTTCTCAACACGTGCTCAAGCCCCAAACCGTCGTCTCTCGGTCTGTCCGGGAGTCAGTGGATAAGGGTCGTGACGAACGCAAATTTTCTTTCGACAGGCCTGCCGCTTCCGAGACATCAGACTCTTCTGTTGCCGAGCCCGTGCCTGTGGCCACGCCCAGCGAACGCGCAGAAACCGGCAAGCATGCATTCCCAGACATTGCCGGCCGGTTGAGCGACTATGTGAAGACATTTTTCACCACCGGCAATGTGGTCACCAAGATCGGAGTGATTATCCTCTTTTTCGGTTTTGCCTTCCTGCTTAAATATGCGGCGCAGCGCGACTGGATTTCCATTGAGTTCCGCCTGATCGGCGTGTTTCTTGGAGGTCTGGGCTTGCTCGGCGCTGGCTGGCGTCTTCGGGAACGCAGGATGATATACGGCCTGCTCTTGCAGGGCGGGGGAGTCGGGGTGCTTTACCTCACCGTCTATGCGGCGGCGCGGTTCTATCATCTTCTGCCGTACGGTCTTGCCTTTGCCGTCATGTTTTCTCTGGTGATTCTCTCGGGGATTCTCGCCGTGCTCCAGAATGCGAAATCCCTGGCCATATTTGGCATTATCGGCGGGTTTCTCGCCCCGGTGCTGATGTCCACCGACGGCAACCATGTGGTTCTCTTCTCCTACTATGCCCTGCTCAATCTCGGCATCGTCATCATTGCCTGGCACAAGGCGTGGCGAGAGCTGAACCTGATCGGTTTTGTCTTTACATTCGTCATCGCCTCCCTCTGGGGAGGAAAATACTATCAGCCTCGCTATTTCTATAGTACAGAGCCATTTCTTATCCTGTTTTTTCTTTGTTATGTTGCGATATCCGTATTGCATGCCTTACGCCAGCCCGTGAATCTCAAGGGCTATGTTGACGGCACCCTGGTCTTCGGCGTGCCTCTCGTGGCGTTCGGACTGCAGTACGCCCTGGTCAAAGACTTTGAGTACGGCCTTGCAATGAGCGCCCTGAGCCTCGGGCTCTTCTATATCCTGCTCGCTACCATCCTCCAGCGCCGCCGGATGGACGGATTGCGCATGCTGACCGAGTCTTATCTTGCGTTCGGTATCGTTTTCGGCAGCCTGGCAATCCCACTGGCCTTGGACGGCCGCTGGACCTCCGCAGCCTGGGCCCTTGAAGGCGGTGCCATCCTCTGGATCGGGATCAGGCAGAACCGGCTCCTGCCCCGTATCTTCGGGGTTCTCCTTCAGGCAGGCTCCGGCATTTCCTTTCTAATGGCCACACATCTGCCTTCCGGCCCGATTCCAATAGCGAACAGTTTTTTCGTCGGCTGCATCCTCATCAGCCTGGCCGGTCTCTTCTCCGGCTGGTATCTCACAAATAAGTCCGAGTTCCTGTATGAATGGGAGCGCCATGCCGCAATCCCCCTGATGATCTGGGGGCTTGTCTGGTGGTTCGGGGCGGCTCTTTTTGAGATCGACCGCTTCGTTGCCGTGCAGGACCGGATCACGGTGGCCGTGATTCATGCTGCTGTCAGCTTCATGCTCATAGATATCGCAAGCCGGCGCCTTGCCTGGAAAGAGTTTTCCTATCCACCGCTCATCCTGATGCCGGTGATGGGTCTCGCCAGCATCTACCATCTGGCTGGCGCAGGCGATGTGCATTTGTTTGCCCGCATGGGATATGTTGCCTGGGGTGTCGCCTTCTGCGTACAGTACCGCCTGCTTTTTACCTGTGAGAAGGTCTGGCCGGAGAAGGTGGTAACCCTGTGGCACCAGTTCACCCTGTGGCTCCTTCTCTTTATTCTTACCTGGGAGAGTTCCTATGGCATCGGTCTCCTGGTACAGGAAGGTCGGACATGGCAATACTGCGCCTGGGGTGTGGTGCCGGGTGCCGCAGTTCTAGCCCTGCTCAGCAAGGGAGACCGTCTCTCCTGGCCGGTCTGCCGCTTTCGGGAGGCCTACTTCGGGATGGGGACCGCGCTTCCCGTCGCCTATTTATTTTGCTGGGCGGTCCTGGTCAACCTCTATCACGGAGATCCCGCGCCCCTGCCCTTTGTGCCGGTGGTCAACCCGGTAGAACTGACCCAGCTCTATCTCCTGCTCCTGGTGTTGCATTGGATCGGCCACCGGGAGACGAGGCTCCGCCGGTTTTATGACAGTCTGAATGGCCCGGTTTCGAAAATGATTGTCTACGGGGCCGGGTTTCTCCTCCTCAACACCACGGCTGCCAGGGCGATCCATTTCTGGGCCCAGGTACCGTATACCGCTGGAGGCCTGTTCAGATCGGCGCTCTTCCAGGCCACGATTTCCATCCTCTGGGGGGTGACCGCCCTGCTAACGACCCTGGGCGCCACAAGGAAAGGTAGCCGCCCGGCCTGGATTGCAGGCGCCTCCATTCTGTCGCTGGTCGTCATCAAGCTCTTTATCGTCGACCTAGCCGGCACCGGCACGGTTGCAAGGATTGTATCCTTTCTATTTGTAGGCTCCCTCATGCTGCTCATCGGCTATTTTTCGCCGATTCCCCCTGCCCGCAACAAGGAGGTCTCATGAGATATTTCGTATTTGTGGTCGCTCTCCTTCTAACGCCGTCAATGGTGGAAGCAACGCTAAAGCCCACTGATTTTGCTTACGGCATCCCCCTTTCGCTGGAGGGAAACGGGGCTGTCTACCGCCTTTCCGTGCCCCGGGAGGTCTATGATACGGTGACCCGGGACGACCTGGCCGATATCCGGATCTTCAACAGCGCGGACGCGGTGGTGCCGCATATCGTGCGCCGCCCAAAAAAAACGATCAAGGTCTCAGAATATTCAAAAACGCTGCCCTTTTTTCCTCTGTATGGGGGAGAAAACCTGCTGGGAAAAGAAGGCCTTTCGGTGCGGATCGAAAAAAGCGGAAAACAAACAATGATCGATGTGTTATCCGATGATGCCGAGTTCCGTAAGGATCCGAAGCTGTCCGGGTATATCATCGATGCTGGCAGGTATAGGGAGCGGATACACGAACTCAAGATAACCTGGCAGGAGAAAGAGGGAAACTTCGTCGGCACGGTTTCAGTGGAATGCAGCAATGACATGACGCACTGGGCGGCCCTGGTACCCCGGGCGACCCTCGCCCGGATGCAGTATCGAGGCCACGAGATCAAGAGGGAAAAAATCCGGATGCCCGCGACGACGGCCACTTATTACCGGCTCAAGTGGCCGGCTGACAGTGAGGGGATTGAGGTGAAGGAGATTCACGCAATACATCGGAGCGGGCAGCCTGAAAGGGAAAGACAATGGACGGCTCTCAAGGGTGACCCTGGGCCGGATGATGAAAAAACGGGAATCACGGCTTATGAATACGAAAGTCCGGCCCGGCTACCCGTCGACCGGGTCAGGCTCCGCTTTTCCGAGAAAAACACCTTGGTCAAGGCGACCATTTTTTCACGCCCCGACCGGGAAGCGACGTGGCGCTACCGGCAGAGCGGCATTTTTTATCATCTAAGTTTTGAGCAGACCACCCTGGTACAGGACACGGTTTCCGTGGGTCAATCATCTGACCGTTACTGGAGGGTGGCAATAGAAGAGGGCGCAACCGGTGATCTCGAGAACATCCCGATCGTGGAACTGGGGTGGCTGCCCTATGAGCTGCTTTTCGTGGCTCGAGGCGAGGGCCCCTTCATGCTTGCGTACGGTTCCGCCCGGCTCGGGGAAGAGGAGTGGAACAGCGGCACAAACAGGTCCTTGGCCCAGGTGATGGGCGGGAATAAGGATAAGCTGCTTAAGGAGGCGGTGCTGTTGTCAAAAACGGTACTTGGCGGCCCGGATCTGCTTGTTCCAGAGCCACCACCGTTGCCCTGGAGGAAGTGGTTCCTCTGGGGCGTTCTTGTGGTCGGAGTGGGGATTATTGCCAAGATGGCCCTGGGCCTTGGAAAGGGGATGAATAAAGAAAATAGCGGTTGAGGGTATCGAGATGAGGGCTGGTGGCTATCGTGGCCCCACAATCAACCGATACAAATCAGATGAAAAACGTTTATATCGCATTTATAAATGATCCACCTTCCGCCCCCTACAACCTAAATCCATGATCTCTCTTAAAAAAGCCTTAACCCAATAAATTATTGCACAATTTTCTGTGCATTTCATAGCCTTCATTTTTCCCTGCACAATTTTTTGTGCATTTATCATGATATGAGGAATTGACTCTATCGCCCTGCACAATTTTCTGTGCATTAGCACATATTTCTGCGTATATGATAGCTTTTATGCACAGTTTTTTGTGCAATTCATATTTTTATGCACATATTTTTGTGCATTCAATCAAAATGTGCTAAAATTCTCTTAAAACCTCTTTTTTTACTTGACATCCTGCCCTATTGGCCTATCGTAAGATTTATATTTATACATTCAACAATTATAAAAAAAGGCGCACCATGATCCCTCACCTCAAAATGTGCCTATCCACCTCCTGACAAAACGCAATAGAGTTTTGTTCAGGACATTCAATTACTGATTTCCAACAGACATTTTTCATAACAAAATTTCAAATTATTTCGTCAGGGGACTAGGGATATGTTTCATTAGGTTTGCGGGATTTCAAATTATCCGTCTGCACTTATCTTGGCAAGATTGAAAGTTGACCGGTTAGAAACCGTGTAGCAATTTATATTCTATCACCAGATTGTATTTTTTAATATTTAAACGTCTAAACGTATAATTACTTGATGCGAAGGTTCATAACATAAAGAAGAGGGTCAACATTGGTCTTTCTGGTCTTAGGTGGTGTTGGATTGCTGATCGGAATCTTCTTCGAGATCCAAACGCTGCGCAAGCGTGTGGCCAAGCTTGAGGAGGACATGAAGGCCGCGATGCCGCAGGCCGAAGAAACCAGGACCGCTGCGTCTGTCCCGTACGCTCCCCCTTCTCAACACGTGCTCAAGCCCCAAACCGTCGTCTCTCGGTCTGTCCGGGAGTCAGTGGATAAGGGTCGTGACGAACGCAAATTTTCTTTCGACAGGCCTGCCGCTTCCGAGACATCAGACTCTTCTGTTGCCGAGCCCGTGCCTGTGGCCACGCCCAGCGAACGCGCAGAAACCGGCAAGCATGCATTCCCAGACATTGCCGGCCGGTTGAGCGACTATGTGAAGACATTTTTCACCACCGGCAATGTGGTCACCAAGATCGGAGTGATTATCCTCTTTTTCGGTTTTGCCTTCCTGCTTAAATATGCGGCGCAGCGCGACTGGATTTCCATTGAGTTCCGCCTGATCGGCGTGTTTCTTGGAGGTCTGGGCTTGCTCGGCGCTGGCTGGCGTCTTCGGGAACGCAGGATGATATACGGCCTGCTCTTGCAGGGCGGGGGAGTCGGGGTGCTTTACCTCACCGTCTATGCGGCGGCGCGGTTCTATCATCTTCTGCCGTACGGTCTTGCCTTTGCCGTCATGTTTTCTCTGGTGATTCTCTCGGGGATTCTCGCCGTGCTCCAGAATGCGAAATCCCTGGCCATATTTGGCATTATCGGCGGGTTTCTCGCCCCGGTGCTGATGTCCACCGACGGCAACCATGTGGTTCTCTTCTCCTACTATGCCCTGCTCAATCTCGGCATCGTCATCATTGCCTGGCACAAGGCGTGGCGAGAGCTGAACCTGATCGGTTTTGTCTTTACATTCGTCATCGCCTCCCTCTGGGGAGGAAAATACTATCAGCCTCGCTATTTCTATAGTACAGAGCCATTTCTTATCCTGTTTTTTCTTTGTTATGTTGCGATATCCGTATTGCATGCCTTACGCCAGCCCGTGAATCTCAAGGGCTATGTTGACGGCACCCTGGTCTTCGGCGTGCCTCTCGTGGCGTTCGGACTGCAGTACGCCCTGGTCAAAGACTTTGAGTACGGCCTTGCAATGAGCGCCCTGAGCCTCGGGCTCTTCTATATCCTGCTCGCTACCATCCTCCAGCGCCGCCGGATGGACGGATTGCGCATGCTGACCGAGTCTTATCTTGCGTTCGGTATCGTTTTCGGCAGCCTGGCAATCCCACTGGCCTTGGACGGCCGCTGGACCTCCGCAGCCTGGGCCCTTGAAGGCGGTGCCATCCTCTGGATCGGGATCAGGCAGAACCGGCTCCTGCCCCGTATCTTCGGGGTTCTCCTTCAGGCAGGCTCCGGCATTTCCTTTCTAATGGCCACACATCTGCCTTCCGGCCCGATTCCAATAGCGAACAGTTTTTTCGTCGGCTGCATCCTCATCAGCCTGGCCGGTCTCTTCTCCGGCTGGTATCTCACAAATAAGTCCGAGTTCCTGTATGAATGGGAGCGCCATGCCGCAATCCCCCTGATGATCTGGGGGCTTGTCTGGTGGTTCGGGGCGGCTCTTTTTGAGATCGACCGCTTCGTTGCCGTGCAGGACCGGATCACGGTGGCCGTGATTCATGCTGCTGTCAGCTTCATGCTCATAGATATCGCAAGCCGGCGCCTTGCCTGGAAAGAGTTTTCCTATCCACCGCTCATCCTGATGCCGGTGATGGGTCTCGCCAGCATCTACCATCTGGCTGGCGCAGGCGATGTGCATTTGTTTGCCCGCATGGGATATGTTGCCTGGGGTGTCGCCTTCTGCGTACAGTACCGCCTGCTTTTTACCTGTGAGAAGGTCTGGCCGGAGAAGGTGGTAACCCTGTGGCACCAGTTCACCCTGTGGCTCCTTCTCTTTATTCTTACCTGGGAGAGTTCCTATGGCATCGGTCTCCTGGTACAGGAAGGTCGGACATGGCAATACTGCGCCTGGGGTGTGGTGCCGGGTGCCGCAGTTCTAGCCCTGCTCAGCAAGGGAGACCGTCTCTCCTGGCCGGTCTGCCGCTTTCGGGAGGCCTACTTCGGGATGGGGACCGCGCTTCCCGTCGCCTATTTATTTTGCTGGGCGGTCCTGGTCAACCTCTATCACGGAGATCCCGCGCCCCTGCCCTTTGTGCCGGTGGTCAACCCGGTAGAACTGACCCAGCTCTATCTCCTGCTCCTGGTGTTGCATTGGATCGGCCACCGGGAGACGAGGCTCCGCCGGTTTTATGACAGTCTGAATGGCCCGGTTTCGAAAATGATTGTCTACGGGGCCGGGTTTCTCCTCCTCAACACCACGGCTGCCAGGGCGATCCATTTCTGGGCCCAGGTACCGTATACCGCTGGAGGCCTGTTCAGATCGGCGCTCTTCCAGGCCACGATTTCCATCCTCTGGGGGGTGACCGCCCTGCTAACGACCCTGGGCGCCACAAGGAAAGGTAGCCGCCCGGCCTGGATTGCAGGCGCCTCCATTCTGTCGCTGGTCGTCATCAAGCTCTTTATCGTCGACCTAGCCGGCACCGGCACGGTTGCAAGGATTGTATCCTTTCTATTTGTAGGCTCCCTCATGCTGCTCATCGGCTATTTTTCGCCGATTCCCCCTGCCCGCAACAAGGAGGTCTCATGAGATATTTCGTATTTGTGGTCGCTCTCCTTCTAACGCCGTCAATGGTGGAAGCAACGCTAAAGCCCACTGATTTTGCTTACGGCATCCCCCTTTCGCTGGAGGGAAACGGGGCTGTCTACCGCCTTTCCGTGCCCCGGGAGGTCTATGATACGGTGACCCGGGACGACCTGGCCGATATCCGGATCTTCAACAGCGCGGACGCGGTGGTGCCGCATATCGTGCGCCGCCCAAAAAAAACGATCAAGGTCTCAGAATATTCAAAAACGCTGCCCTTTTTTCCTCTGTATGGGGGAGAAAACCTGCTGGGAAAAGAAGGCCTTTCGGTGCGGATCGAAAAAAGCGGAAAACAAACAATGATCGATGTGTTATCCGATGATGCCGAGTTCCGTAAGGATCCGAAGCTGTCCGGGTATATCATCGATGCTGGCAGGTATAGGGAGCGGATACACGAACTCAAGATAACCTGGCAGGAGAAAGAGGGAAACTTCGTCGGCACGGTTTCAGTGGAATGCAGCAATGACATGACGCACTGGGCGGCCCTGGTACCCCGGGCGACCCTCGCCCGGATGCAGTATCGAGGCCACGAGATCAAGAGGGAAAAAATCCGGATGCCCGCGACGACGGCCACTTATTACCGGCTCAAGTGGCCGGCTGACAGTGAGGGGATTGAGGTGAAGGAGATTCACGCAATACATCGGAGCGGGCAGCCTGAAAGGGAAAGACAATGGACGGCTCTCAAGGGTGACCCTGGGCCGGATGATGAAAAAACGGGAATCACGGCTTATGAATACGAAAGTCCGGCCCGGCTACCCGTCGACCGGGTCAGGCTCCGCTTTTCCGAGAAAAACACCTTGGTCAAGGCGACCATTTTTTCACGCCCCGACCGGGAAGCGACGTGGCGCTACCGGCAGAGCGGCATTTTTTATCATCTAAGTTTTGAGCAGACCACCCTGGTACAGGACACGGTTTCCGTGGGTCAATCATCTGACCGTTACTGGAGGGTGGCAATAGAAGAGGGCGCAACCGGTGATCTCGAGAACATCCCGATCGTGGAACTGGGGTGGCTGCCCTATGAGCTGCTTTTCGTGGCTCGAGGCGAGGGCCCCTTCATGCTTGCGTACGGTTCCGCCCGGCTCGGGGAAGAGGAGTGGAACAGCGGCACAAACAGGTCCTTGGCCCAGGTGATGGGCGGGAATAAGGATAAGCTGCTTAAGGAGGCGGTGCTGTTGTCAAAAACGGTACTTGGCGGCCCGGATCTGCTTGTTCCAGAGCCACCACCGTTGCCCTGGAGGAAGTGGTTCCTCTGGGGCGTTCTTGTGGTCGGAGTGGGGATTATTGCCAAGATGGCCCTGGGCCTTGGAAAGGGGATGAATAAAGAAAATAGCGGTTGAGGGTATCGAGATGAGGGCTGGTGGCTATCGTGGCCCCACAATCAACCGATACAAATCAGATGAAAAACGTTTATATCGCATTTATAAATGATCCACCTTCCGCCCCCTACAACCTAAATCCATGATCTCTCTTAAAAAAGCCTTAACCCAATAAATTATTGCACAATTTTCTGTGCATTTCATAGCCTTCATTTTTCCCTGCCCAATTTTATGTGCATTTGTGTGCTTTTATGCACAGTTTTTTGTGCACTTTATTATTTTATGCACATATTTTTGTGCATTAAACCAAAATTTGCTTAAATATTTTTAAAAAGGCTTTTTTTACTTGACATCATACCTTATTAGCTTATCGTAAAATCTGTATTTATACATTCAACAATTCCCTTTCTATAAAAAAGGCGCATCATGACATTTCACCTCAAAATGTGCCCTCCTACCTCCTGACAGAAGATGTCTTTTCTGTCGGGAGTTTCCGTAGGGAATTATAATATCTATTCCCGATTTTCCACAAACCTATAAACTCAGAAATCGACCAGGCTTTTAGCCTCTTTGAGTGTCAAGCTTTTAATTTATAGGATCTAAATAGAAACTATATAAGCACTTGTTAGTCGCATACAAGATGAACATGCAGTATGACATCATTCACCGATTCCATACAGCACTCCCTAAAGTGAGACAATGGATCGACCAGTTACTCGATGAATATGCGGATCGCACTCTTACACTCAGTACTCTCGGCTTCAAGCGGCTGTCCGTCTGTTTCTCTCAGGAGCTTCTCAAGCGCGCAAAGGCAGTTTCGGTGGAGCGAGTGCTTTTCCCTCCAGTCGATCAGTTCGGGTTACCGGAGCTGGCGGGCATGCAACAAATGTCGTTCGATGGGATCACATTCAGGGACACCTTTTTCCTGCGGCAAGGTCGCCCATCCGAGAATTTGTACTTTCACGAACTGGTCCACGTCGTTCAGTGGGCCCGGCTCGGCGTCGACAATTTCCTGCTGGCATACGGGCTCGGTTTGCTCCAGTTCGGGTACCACCACAGCCCTCTTGAGCAAATTGTCTACGCGCTGCAGCGAGATTTTGAGCTAGGCACCCTTCCAAGGGAACTCGAGCGAGTCATTGAGGAGCGCACAGATACTATATGGAATCAGGTCGCACCTGTCGTTCAAGCAGGACATGTCAATGCCTGACAACGAGGAAGTCAAACAGACTATGCAAAAAGGAGGACAAGTCATGAAAAAAATTATCTGCCCATTTTTACTTGTATTTTTCTTGACTGCCGTTTTGGCAGGATGTGCATCCATTGTCAGCAAATCTGAATATCCTGTTTCCATTAGCAGTAAACCAGAAGGAGCAGATATAGCTATCGTTAACAGGGCAAAGGAAAGCGTTTTCCAAGGCAAGACTCCAACAACAGTTACCTTAAAAGCCGGTGCAGGTTTCTTTAAAGGGGAAAAATATATTGTGACCTTCAAAAAGGAAGGTTACTCACCTCACACGGCACAAATTGAACGTGGAGTCGACGGCTGGTACATTTTGGGCAACATTGTCTTTGGAGGGCTTATTGGCTGGCTTATAGTGGACCCCGCTACAGGTGCCATGTGGACTCTTAAAAACCTTCATGTGGATTTGAGTCCGCAAACATCTTCAATCCAAAACCAAATACATATAGTTACGATTGATGATGTTCCTGACAATCTGCGTTCAAAGATGATTAGAATAAACTAATACTAACATAAGGGGGTAAGGGGGCCTGCTTTTGACTCTTGCTGCCAAATTGTTTTTGTATTCACATTGATGCTGCCGACCTAAAAGAGTCAAGGGCAGACTCCTTCCTTTCTTATGCCAAGTTTATGGATACCGATGGTTCATTCGTAATTGTTGAGACTACTATGGATAGCTTTAAGTTTCTACAGGGAACTGGAAAATGGGAAGGCATAACAGGAGGAGGAAAAGGCTAGCTGATCACTAAAGGTAAGCTGATAACTCAGGGTACGATACAAAACTGTCGCAGGGTGACAGGAAGCTTTGAATTGCCCAAAAATCCATCCAAAAAATAATGCAGATTAACAAGAATGCTCTTCATTCTTGCGGACTATGACACCACATAACAATTAAAGGGACGCACCCCTCATATTTACAGTTTTAAACAAGTGCTTGTGTTTAATGGAGTCACAAAAATTGTGACATTCGCATTCGAAATAGGGTCAGGCCAAGGTAAATGGTTGTCACGTTTATATTATAGGCGCAAATTCCCCTGTTTTTTAAAATACTTATTTTTGGGATGATATTGTTTAAATATCAATAGGATAGCTTTGTCCGACCCAGTTAAATAACATATATTTTATTGCATATCCCGGGGAAGTGATTTTGGGGATGTCCTTGATATGCTGAAATAAAGTTATTTAACAATTTACGGCCCCCTTTTACGATCAAGCCTCAGGCACTGTCCCCACATCCACTCCCTTGCCGGACCGATATCTCCATTTCAGGCCCGTGAGTTCCACCCACAATATTAATTTATTGACGCCGGACTACTATAATTTTATATAGAGGAAAAATATTAGACCCAGGAACAGAGGGAGGAAGACTATGGGCCACCAAGGTCTCACAAAAAAAAGCATTACCAGGGGATTTTTTGGTGTAATATTTCTCGCCACCTTCCTCCTGTGGTTCTCTCCCGCCTATGGCAGGACCATTGTGGAGAATTTTGACAATGGTGATTATAACCACAACTTGTTTGGGGTCAATACCTCAGGAACGCCGAATCAGCCCACGGTCACAGTGGTCAATGAGCAGCTGCAAATCCAGATCTCCGGACCTATTACCGGGCTTTTTTCGGGCGGACTGGGAATGACAGACAACCTTATATTAACGGGCAATTTCGATATACAAGTCGACTTCAACCTGGTGGCCTGGCCCAACAATAACGGCGTGGGCGCCGGGATAGTATCGCCACTCTTTGATGTCAGAAGGGTAGCTTCGGACGGACAGCCGGGAGTAAATGACACTTATTTCTTTGGAATCCCGGGTAAAGGAATAACTAATGTTACCACCAGTGATATGTCCGGCAAACTGAGACTGAAAAGGACTGGCGGCATTGTGCAAGCTTTTTATTGGGATACGGGGAACAATCGCTGGCAAGACATCGTGTCTCCGTGCCCCCAGCCGGATGCAACCTTAGCGGCGCCCACCTCCGTGTACATCGGCGTCTATGCTGGCGGGTTTACGGCCACACCGCCGCTGACCGTGACGTTTGACAATTATCAAATTGTTATTCCTAGTGCCTGTGCCGCCATATCGCTGTTACTGTTGGAATGAAAGAAGGATAGGCGGTAGCGGCTATGGTTAGCGCCACCGAGTATGGTAATTTTAAGCTTCAGGCCGGATTGACCAATCCAGGCTTTTTTTTGTAGAAATGGCACGCCCTTTAGTTTTACAGTTTCAAACAAGTAAATGTTTGGAACATCCGTCTTTATATCTCCAGCGCTTTGGGTGAAATATTGATCAGACCAAGCTAACCATTTCAAGATTGTATTTTTCTGTTATTTAAGCAGAAAAATTTATGGAGTCCCTTCATAAACATAAAATCTAATGCAATCACTCGTTAGGATTTTATACATTGCAAGGGGAAATGGATGAGAATAGGGATACAAATATGGGGAAGTCGTGGTGATATTCGTCCTCTATTGGCGCTCGCAGAAGGTCTCCAATCATCAGGGCATGAAGTATCTTTATTGATCACATGCATCGAAAGCGCAGACTTTAATGCATCTCTTTCAAATTCAGGGGTCAAGATTCAAAATGTTGCGTCGCCCGTGATTCGTGACAAAGAAGAACTCGCAAAAATCGGAAAAGATATTTTTGCCGAATCCAACCCCGTCAAACAGATGAAAACTGTTATTGAAAAATTTTTCGTGCCTGCTGAGGCAGAGATGTATCAGGCTACGGAAAAACTTTGCCTCGATAACGACTTGGTAATAGGGCATTTCTTTCACTACCCACTGCAAACGGCGGCAGAATTGACAGGCCGTCCGTACGTCAGTGTCATGCTGGTGCATAGTGCAGTTCCTTCAAAGCTGCAGCCGCCCATCGGCTTTCCCAACCTGGGTAATTTGGGGAACCGAATCACGTGGCGGGCACTGAAGCTGGTTCTTAACAAAAGCCTGAAAAAATACCCTGACAGATTAAGAAAGGCGCACGGCTTAAGGCCTACAAACGACTTTGTTGGCAGTGTGTTGGCTTCTCATCAATTGACCTTAATCGCGGTAAGCCCGGAAATATGCCGGCGGAAAAATGATTGGCCCGATTATTATCAAGTCTGTGGTTTTTTGGACGCACCGGGTTTGTCCATAGATGGGCAGTTATCAGCAGGGCTCGAAGAGTTTCTCTCGTATGGCGAGGAACCGGTTTACATGACTTTTGGAAGTGTCATGCAGACTGATATACCCTCCCAAAGAGAAGTGGTTACCTTATTATCCGATGCAGCGAAAATGGCAAATTGTCGAGCCATAATCCAGGCACCATTATGGCAAGAGTGTGGGTTCAGTTCCACAGAAGCCGTTTATTATGTTAATCCCGCTCCCCACAGGATAGTCTTCCCGCGCTGCAAATTAATCGTCCATCATGGCGGTGCCGGAACAACCCAGGCCGCTACACTTGCCGGGAAGCCATCGATTGTTGTGGCCCACATCGCTGAGCAGGAATTCTGGGGGCGTGAGTTGTCGAGGATCGGCCTGGCTCCCGGTTTGCTTTTACGAAGAAAAGTTACCGCAAAACAACTTGCGAAAAGTATCAGGAGCGTTGTTCATTCCGGCGAAATGACCGAAAAAGCAAGGAAAATTGGCGCTGCAATGAAAAAAGAAGATGGTGTTGGGGTAGCCGTACGATTAATAAATGAGAAATTCAATACCAAGGAAGATGGATAAAATTATCGTTGATAAAAGGACCGGATAGATGCGACCGGCCTATTAAAAAAATGGCACCCCATGGATTCACCACACATGGAGCACCACATAACTAAGAAGGAGGTAGTTGCTATGAAATTTCTTAAGCGCTGCACATTGACTTTTCCTGCGGCCCTGTCTCTTTTTTTGCTTTCATCTCGGATGAATGCCTTTGCCCAGGGGAGAGGTTACGGCGACTGGTACATGGGACCGGGAATGATGGGTGGATGGGGAATGGGGTGGTCTGGAGGGATCTTTATGCTGGTATTCTGGGTTCTTGTTATTGTGGGATTGATCTTT
>CAZUHR010000040.1:0-15033 GCA_964620335.1 uncultured Desulfobacteraceae bacterium | reverse complement strand
AAATTAACACTTGATTTTTTTAAACAGGGGATATAAATGAAACTCACCTCTCCCGATCCTGTCGGATGCATGGAGGATGGGATATCATAAAGTGTTCGGTGCTTTTCCTTTGTTCCCAAGGCCGTAAGAACAATCAGACACTTTGTTGAAGGATCTCCGAACCGCCTGATGAACCCTCAGTCAGTTTGAGCAGCAAGGCTGTATCGCCCTCGATTAATGGGCGGTGGGAATGTCTAGTGCTTTCGGCAGGTTGGCGAATATCGGGGTTGCGGAGAATAAAATCCGTATGGAAAATTATATTTGATTAAGGAGCTTGCGAATGAAAAATTTACCTCTTGTCTATTCCGGCTCTGAGGGTCGCTCACTTGCTGAAGAGGTTGTCAGGCGATCCGGGCAGAACATTATGGCCTGCTACCAGTGCCGGCGGTGCGCGGCCGGTTGTCCTGTAGGGGATGAGACAGGCATCACGCCCGATCGACTGATTCGTTTGATCATCTTGGGAGACCGCGATGCCGCCTTACAAAACAAGCTGGTCTGGCAGTGCGTCTCCTGCTACACCTGCGGCACACGGTGCCCCAATGAAATACAAACGGCCCGGGTGACGGAGACCCTGAAGAAAATGGCGGTGGAGGAACATGTCGCACCCCTGTCGCCGAAAGTCAAAGAGTTTCATAGCGCCTTTTGCGCAGCTGCCAGGCACATGGGCAGGGTGAATGAAACGGAATTCATGGGACTTTATGAGATGAAGAACACCTTCCACGATTTATTTCGTTTTAATTTGAAGGGTATTTTCAAGGAGTTAAAAGACCAGGCCAAAACCGGGCTGGATATGACCCGAAAAAAGAGGATGCATTTCGGCATTGAACGGGTCAAGGATCGTTCAGAACTCAAGCGGTTTTTCAAGATGGCAAAAGAAAGGAAATCCGCCAATAAATCATCACACGAAACCAGAGGTTGAAATGGATGTCGCCTATTACCCGGGTTGCACGTTGCATGCATCCAGTAAGATCTATGATGTGCAGGTGGGGATCGTATGCGAGGCACTTGGGATACACCTCCATGAACTGGAGGACTGGAACTGCTGTGGGGCTACGTCCGCCAGCAAGACCGATGACTTTCTGGCCGTCGCCATGCCGGCCCGAAACCTGGGCATTGCGGATGAGATGGGCATGGAACAGCTCCTGATCCCATGTTCCGCGTGTTACAGTCGAATGCTGGTGGCTCAACAACGACTCATGGCAGACGGTCTTCTCAAGTCCGAGATCAACGCTGAACTCAAGAAGAAAGTTACCGGAAAAACCAGGATTGTGAGCATCCTTGACCTGCTGTATCCCTTGTTTCAGGTCAAGACGTTCAAAAAAAGGCTCCACAGGAATCTGAGAAGCCTTAAGCCACTTTGTTACTACGGATGCATGCAGACCCGTTTCCCTCTTGATGTCCCGATAATTGATGACGTTGAAAACCCCCAGAGCATGGAAAAGATCTTAAGATCAATAGGAGCAAGGCCCATTGACTGGAGTTACAAAACGGACTGCTGCGGTGCCTCCGCCGCAATAAATGATCCCGATGTGGCCCTGAAACTGATGGGCCGGATTATGAAAGATGCGGTGGCCAGGAAGGAGGCCGATTGCTTTGTGACCTCCTGTCCCATGTGCCAGCTCAACCTGGACTCGTACCAGGAAAAAATCGGGGAGGCTTATGGTATCAGCAAGCGGCTGCCGGTTTATTTTATCACGGAACTGGTCGGTCTGGCCCTCGGCAAAACGCCGGAAGAACTGCAGATCGACCGCCATTTTGTAGATGCGGTTGACCGTCTAAAGGAGCTTCCATTATTATGAGTAAAATACCTTCAGAAGGGAAGACGGCATCGGGATCCGTCCTGATTGTCGGCGGGGGTATCGGCGGCATGCAGGCCGCGCTGGATATGGCCGACAGCGGCTTTAAGGTACATATGGTGCAGAAGGACTCATCCATCGGCGGGACCATGGCCATGCTCGACAAGACCTTCCCAACGGGTGACTGCGCCATGTGCATGCTTTCGCCGAAACTGGTCGAGGTAGGAAGGCATCTGAACATAGACATCCACACCCTGGCGGAGGTGTTTTCCGTTCAAGGGGAACCAGGAAATTTTACAGTCGGGATAAGACAGTACCCGAGATACGTTGATCCGGAAAAGTGCACGGGTTGCGGTCTGTGTGAAGAGAAATGTCCGAAGAAAGTGGTCAGCGAATATGAACAGGGACTGGGAATTCGCAAGGCGATCTATTCCCTGTTTCCCCAGGCCTTTCCAAACACCCGCCTTATAGACAAGGAAAATTGTATTTTCTTTCAGAAGCACAAATGCCGAGCCTGTGAAAAGTTGTGTCCCGCCGGGGCCATTGATTTCGACCAAACGCAAAAAGACTTTGAGTTACGGGTAGGTGCCATTATCCTGGGTCCCGGGCTGGACCGCTATAATCCCGTCATACGGCCTGAACTCGGTTTCGGGCGATGGCCTAATGTGATCACATCCGTTCAGTTTGAGCGAATTCTCTCCGCATCAGGCCCTTACTCCGGGGAGGTGAAGCGGCCAGGGGACGAAAAGCACCCGAATAAGGTGGCATGGATCCAGTGTGTGGGTTCCAGGGATTTCAACAACGCCAACCCATGGTGCTCCTCCGTGTGCTGTATGTATGCGACCAAGCAGGCCGTTATCGCGCGGGAACATGATGCCAATATCGAACCAACCATCTTTTTTATGGAAATGCGCGCCTTTGGTAAGGAATTTGATCGTTACGTTGACAAGGCCAAAAACGAGTACAACGTGCGGTACAAAAGGGCAATGATTTCAGCGGTCCGGGACGAAGTCGATACCGGAAACCTGATCCTGCGGTATGCGGAAGAAGACGGGACTTTGGTTGATGAGACCTTCGATATGGTTGTGCTTTCCGTTGGGCTTCAGCCCCATAAAGACGCAAAGGAATTCGCATCGACGTTCGGTATTGAACCTAACGAATATGGTTTTGCCGATACTTCCCCGTTCAGTCCCGTGGACACGAGCCGGTCGGGGATCTATGTCACGGGGACATATCAAGGGCCTAAGGATATTCCGGAAACCGTTACCCAGGGGAGTGCCGTTGCGGGAAAGGCCATGTCTCTTCTGGCCGATGTGCGGGGCACGGAGACAGTGGTGCGGGAGTTGCCCGCGGAAAAGGACGTTGCCGCGGAAACACCCAAGATCGGCGTGTTCGTCTGTCACTGCGGGATCAACATCGCCCAGACCGTGGATATACCCACTGTAGTGGAAGATGTAAAAGATATCCCAAACGTGGCCCATGCCGAAGATTTGTTGTATGCCTGTTCCCAGGACAGCCAGGACAAGATCAAGGAGCTGGTGCGTGAAAAGGGATTGAACAGAGTTGTTGTGGCAAGCTGCACCCCGAGGACCCACGAACCTTTGTTTCAGGAGACCATCCGGGAGGCCGGTCTTAACAAATACCTGTTTGATCTGGCCGACATACGCGAGCAGTGCGCGTGGTGCCATATGGGAGAAAAGGAACGGGCTACGGAAAAGGCCAAAAAGATCATCCGAATGAGCATCGCCAAGGCCGCCCGGCTTGAGCCTCTCAAGTCCGAATCCGTACCGGTCACCCATGCCGCCCTTGTGATCGGGGGTGGAGTGGCGGGCATGACGGCGGCTCTGTCCCTGGCGGACCAGGGATTTGGTGTGCACCTTGTGGAAAAGGAAGAGGAGCTGGGGGGTCTGGCCGCGAATGTGTTCAGGTCGATCGATAACAGGGATGTCCGGCAATTCGTGAAAAGCAGGATCAACGAGATCCATTCCCACTCCGGTATAACAGTGCATAATGGCGTGAGCGTAAAGGCCACCGACGGGTATGTAGGGAATTTCAAAACCGTTCTCACCGACGGCACGGAATTTGAGCACGGGGCCGTTATTGTAGCCACCGGTGGGGAGGAGTACCGGCCCACCGAATATCTCTACTCTCAACACGACCGGGTGTTGACCCAGAGGGAGCTGGAGGGAAAACTCGAGACAGAATCGCCCAGGCCTGAAGATATCTATGTCATGATACAGTGTGTCGGGTCCCGCGAGGAACCCAACAATTACTGCTCCAGGATATGCTGCCAGGATGCCATCAAAAACAGTATCGCCATCAAAGAGAAGACACCGACCGCCCAGGTGTTTATCCTTTACCGTGACATACGGACGTACGGGCTTTTAGAGGATTATTACAAGAAGGCCCGTGACCTGGGTGTCATTTTCGTCCGCTATGACGTGGAGCGGAAACCGGAGGTGATATCCAGGGGGGAGCGGTTGGAAATCAAGACATTTGATCCCATGCTGAACCGTGATGTCGTGATCCCGGCCGATTTCGTGGTTCTTTCAACTGGGATACGCCCCCACCCGAGCACGGAGGAGATCGCCAAGATCTATAAGCTCACCGTCAATGCGGACGGCTACCTGCTGGAGGCGCATGTCAAACTCAGGCCCGTGGATTTTCCCTCTGAAGGAATTTTCCTCTGTGGTCTGGCCCATGCCCCCAAGAACCTTGAAGAGGGTATCAGCCAGGCGCTGGCGGCCGCGGGCCGGGCGTCGGTACTGCTCTCAAAGGACGCTCTTACGGTTTCAGGAACCGTTGCCAGGCATAATCGTGAGACGTGCATGTCCTGCCTGACCTGTCTCCGTATCTGCCAATTCGGCTCCCCATACATCGACGAAGACGGCCGCATATCACACAATGAGATCACCTGTATGGGATGCGGTATCTGTGCCGGTATCTGTCCCGCAAAGGCATTCCAGGTGAATAACTTTAAGGACGACCAGATCGTGGCAATGATAGATGCCTTTACGGAACCAATGGCTGGTGGATATTGAAATGGAAAACGAGGGAGAATATATAAATGGTTGAACAAGGTAGCCAGGCGGTCCGGGAAGGCGCACCAGGGGTGGAGGCGCCCCGCAATATCCCTGACGGATGGGAACCAAACATCCTTGCATTTGCCTGCAATTACTGCGCATTTGCCGCGGCTGACCTGGCCGGTGTGATGCGGCTTTCCTACCCGAGTAACGTGCATATCATTCGGCTGCCCTGCACCGGCAAACTGGACCATTTCTATGTGCTGCGGGCCTTTGAGAGAGGTGTTGACGGCGTTTTCGTGGCCGGGTGACTGCAGGGACAATGTCATTTCCTGGAAGGAAATACAAATGCGGAAAAACGCGTGCAACACCTGAAGACCCTGTTGATAAAGGTGGACATTGATCCTGACCGGCTGGAGATGTACAACCTTTCCGCTGCTATGGGGCCTAAATGGAAGGAAATTTGCATTGAATTCACAGAGAGGATAAAGAAGTTGGGTCCGTCCCCCATCTGGTGGGCGGATCGCGACCGTGAGATAAAGGAGTAAACTTGAATGATCGTAGGAAAGCAGAAATCTCTTGAAGAGATATGGGGTATGGTCAAAGACTACAAGAAGGTCCTTGTGTTTGGATGTAATACCTGTGTGGCAATCTGCCATGAGGGGGGCAATAAGGAGGCCGAAATCCTGGGAGCTCTCCTTCGAATGAAGGCCAAGCAGGAAAACAGGGACATGGAGATCGAAACCGGAGGCATCGAGCGCCAGTGTGAGCACGAATATCTTGATCAGGCGGCGGAGGCAGTTGAAGCGGCGGACGTGATCTTGTCTCTGGCCTGCGGTGCGGGTGTTCAATTTTTAGGTGAGAAGTTTCCCCTTAAGACGGTTCTTCCCGGATTGAATACAACGTTCATCGGGGTCGTGGACGCCCCCGGGGAATTCAGCGAACGCTGTCAGATGTGCGGGGAATGTATATTGCACCTGACCGGCGGGATCTGCCCTATCACCCGATGCTCCAAATCGCTTATGAACGGGCCATGCGGAGGCAGTAATAACGGCAGTTGTGAGATCAATCCGGATGTCCCTTGCGCGTGGCAAATGATTCATGAAAGGCTCGAGGCGCAGGGCCGGAGCCACTTGATCGATATTTTTATTCCTCCCAAAAACTGGATCACTTCCAGGGCCGGGGGGCCCAGAAAGCAGAAAAGGGAGGATTTGGCAAAATGAGCGAATACAAATCGGGAAGCAACCTGGAGAAGGTGCTCAAGTCCGGTCATTTTGCCTTCACCGGGGAGTGTGGTCCGCCTGTGGGCGCTGACGTGGAGCATCTCAAGGAAAAGGCCGCTTACCTCAAGGGACGTGTGGATGCGGTAAATGTGACGGATAACCAGACGGCTGTTGCACGTATGTCGAGCTGGGCCGCCTCCCTGATACTTCTTCAGGAAGGGCTGGAGCCCAATTTCCAGATGGTCTGCCGGGACCGGAATCGCCTCGCCATGCAGAGTGATATCCTCGGCGTTTATGCTCATGGAATTCGAAACATGCTGTGCCTCTCCGGCGATCATCAGAGATTTGGTGATCATCCGGAGGCCAAAAACGTCTTTGATTTGGACTCCATGCAGTTGATTTATACAGTCAAAACCATGCGGGACGAGGGAAAATTTTTAAGCGGCAAGGATATTAAAGTAAGTCCGAAGTTCTTCATCGGAGCAGCTTGCAATCCTTTTGCAGAGCCTTTTGCTTTGAGGGTCCGTCGTCTGGCAAAAAAGATCGCTGTAGGCGCGGACTTCATCCAAACCCAGTGCATCTACAACATGGAAAAATTCAGGGAGTTCATGAAACAGGTAGTGGATTTGGGACTCCATGAAAAGTGTTACATCCTGGCGGGGATTACCCCCATGAAGAGCCTGGGTATGGCTCGATATATGGCAAGTAAAGTGCCGGGGATGGATGTCCCGGACAGTTTGATACAACGCCTGAAAGGAGCCGGCAAAGGAAAGGTCGCTGAAGAAGGCATCAGGTTCGCGCTTGAACAGATTGAAGAAATGAAAGAGATGAATGGCGTTTCCGGCGTTCATTTAATGGCGATTGAATGGGAGCACAGGGTACCGGAGATCGCCGAAAGGGCCGGAATGCTTCCCAGACCCCAGGTGAGCTAAAGGAGTAACTTCATGTCAAGAGTACATGCCAACGGAATCGAAATCGAATTTGACACCTTTGGTAAGCGCACCGACCGGCCCTTGCTCCTTATCATGGGGCTCGGAACGCAGATGATCGGCTGGCCGGATGGCTTTTGCGATAAGCTTGCAAATGAGGGGTGTTTTGTCGTCAGGTTTGACAATCGGGACGCTGGTCTTTCATCCAAGATGGATGATGCCGGGATACCGGATGTCATGGCCCATATCCAGACCGTCATGGAAGGCGGATCAATTGATACCCCTTATACCCTGTCGGACATGGCCGCTGACGCCATAGGCCTGTTGGATACCCTTGGAATTGAAAGAAGCCACGTATGCGGCCTGTCCATGGGGGGAATGATCGCCCAGACCATGGCGATTGAGCAACCGGGCCGCATATTAAGTCTTATCTCAATGGAGTCCAGTACGGGGGAGGTGGGACTTCCCGAACCCTCACCCGAGGCACAGGAAGCAATGTTCTCATTCCCGCCCAAGGAGAGGGAGGCAAATATAAAACACAGAACAGGAGTATTCAGGGCCTTTTCAGGGGGGTCGGACAAGTTTGACGAAAAAGTGGAAAGGGAGCTTTCCGCCCTTTCCTATGACAGGTGCTTTTATCCGGAAGGCTTTGCCCGCCAGTTCGCAGCTATTCTGGCATCCGGAGGCCGGAAGGAAGCGCTGAAATCCGTGAGCATTCCCACACTTGTGATACACGGCGCGCACGATCCGTTAGTCCCACCGCAGCATGGCCGTGCTACGGCGGAGGCTGTTCCAGGGGCAAAGCTTCTTGTGGTGGAGGGCCTGGGACACGGGCTTTCCTATCCTGATCTGTGGGATGAGATTGTACAGGCAATCACGGCACACACGAAGGCTACGGTTTGAAATTCAAATATCCTGCCACAATAAGTGCCAAACAGATTTTCACCCTGCGGTTATATGTTTTCATGTATATTGTGAATTCAGAGACCCGAAGCAAAAACAGGAAGCGGTCGGCTGAAACGGGAGGTTTGTGGAGATGTCAGACATGACGCCCAGGGAGAACTTCTGGAAGACGGTGAATCATGAAGAGCCGGAGCGTATTCCCATCTTCTGGGGAGGTACCAACAGCAGTATCGTGCCCTCCCACTATAGCGCCCTTTGTGAAGCGTTAGGCATCACGCCCGCTGTTGATCCTGTGGGAGACTTCGGCACCATCAATCTTCAGCCCGAACTCAAGGAGCGGCTCCACAGCGATGTGGAATTGCTCATACTGGGAGCCCCTCCCCGGCGCAGGATGGAGGACGGCAGTATTCAGGATGGGATGTGGGGGTTTCTGATGAGGGAGGTTGGAGGGTATCGTGTGTTCCCTGATAACCTGGCGCCCCTTAGAGCGGCTGAAACTATTGATGATATTGAAAGCCATGCCGTTTGGCCCAATCCCGACGACCCGGTTTATTACAGCGGCCAGAAGCGGAAGGCCGGCGCACTTTACGATACAGGAAAGATCATACTGGGAGAAGCATCTTATGCCGGTGCACCGTTCTTTATATACCCATGGTTACGCGGGTTTGACAGCTGGATGAAGGACCCCTATGAAAATCCGGAAATTTATCACTACCTGTCGAACAAGCTGGTCGATTACAGTGAAATGATTCTGGAAAGGTGGCTCCAGGATGTTGGTGAATATCTGGATGTGCTGTGTTTCTATGACGACCTTGGTATGCAGACGGGTCCCATGATCTCACTGGCCCACTATCGAAAATGGATCCTGCCCTTTGAGAAACGCTTAGTGGATAAGGCCCGGAAACTCACCCATGCCAAATTCAGCATCCACTGTTGCGGTTCCTGCTATAATCTGTTACCCGGTTTTTTGGAAGTGGGATATGAAATCCTGAATCCGGTCCAAACAGAGGCTCGAAATATGGAGGCATGGCGTCTCAAGAATGACTACGGCGACAAACTTTGTTTCTATGGGGGACTTGATATCCAGCGCCTGCTCCCTTTCGGCACAGCAGAGGAAGTGCGCCGGGGGGTGATAAATCTTATCCGAACCCTCGGGCACGGTGGGGGATTTCTTTTTGCAACCAGCCACAATGTACAGCCCGATACACCCCCTGAGAATATTATCACCCTGTTCGACACCGCATACGAATACGGGAGCTACCCATTAAAACTGGATTAGTCTGCTTTAATTGAGCCGCCACAAGGAAGTTTTCCCAATAAATAGTATTCTCAGTGTTTGTGATGTTTCCGGAATGAGAAGGAGATAGCAGATTACTACACTTAACGGGAAGCTTAGCGGCGTTTCCAAGAACAAAAAAGCTAAAACCCAAGGACCCTGCCTTAGATAACCAAATAACTCAAATGACCAGATCAATAAGCATCGTGCCCATGTCCGCCTCTCACACACCATACATAGCAACTAATGCTCTTATGCTCGCTGCCCAAGTGGCCTAAGCCGAAGTGCACAAACCGGGCGAAGCTGGCGTCGCTTGTGCTGGTAGTAGCCGACCAGTAGTAGGACGACTGCACATTGCTAAACGGATGACCTGTGGGTAAGGTCGGATTCGAGTTATCATTGTCTACCAGGCTTGCTAGCTCTTCTGTAGTGGGGAGCCGCCACCCCTTGCGATTGGCTACCTCCCTCTGGTAGCAATGTATGCAAGCATTAGTCCAGGTTCTTTGTGTTGTATCCGGCGATTGCTCCCACACAAGACCTGTTTCTTTGTCCAATACCGCATCACCTTCCATCACAAGTTTAAACCGCTGTGAGGCAGGAAGTATCTTGTACCAACTGATGAACTGCCCCTTCACAGGTATTACATAAAAGTCTCCAAAAACAAAACTTGAGCTCAAGATGAAACCCAAAACCATAGCACCGATTAAAAACGTTCTTTTCATGGCGTTTACCCCCTTATACATGAAGAATTGAGAACAATGATTAAAAGTCTGTTTGAAAGACAAATATAAAGAACTCCTAACAGAATAATATCCTGTCAGGAGCAAGGTAGGCACATTTTGAGGGGTCTTTTCATGATGCACCTCCAAGATGGAGGTTAAGGGGTGGAAAAATATTGTTTTATAAGGCGGTTTTTGAAACGAAAAGTCAAGAAAAACGGGATCAGATTCATTAGGTTTGGAGTCAAATTCTCCACATCCTCTCACCTGCCATATCTTGCCACCTTGACAGCTAAATAGTTTTTCACCCCGCGTTTACGTATTATTCGGATATCTCATAGACTCAGTCCCATAAATTCCTGCTCAAACAGCTATCCTAACAGGCACAAATAGAAAAAGCAGGGCCAAAAGACCCTGCTTTGCGCATCTGGCACGATTATAGCCGAAGACTTTATTGTTGGCCTTGTGCAGCAAGCTTTGCGGCTTCTTCCGAATCCATTACTGGAAATAGCTCAAGATACCCTATATCAGTCCAAGGAAGAGCGCTTGCAAGGCCGAGTTTGGCGTCCGGTATGTCAATAAGTCTAAATACTCGACCACCACCGATTTGAACCCATTCTCCAATGGCTTTTACGCCTTCGGGTAGACCCTGCCCCTGCATTCGTCTTTTAATGACTTCATTTCTTTGATCCGGTTCCCAACTGAATATACTCATGAAAAGCATTTTCTACCTCCTTCTTTGAGTTTCATTTGGAAAAAATTAAGCCCTAGCTTTCCGTCCCCCATCTCACGATGGAGTTGGTTTTCTTAAAATGGAATCTTTAGGCTCCCAACAGAACAATATTCTGTCGGGAGCAAGGCTTGCACATTTTGAGAGGTTTCTGCATGAGGCGCCTCCAAGATGGAGGTTAAGGGGTGAAAAATTTTTCTTTTATGAGGCTTTTTTTGAAAGGGAAAGTCAAGAAAAATCAAATGAGATCAGGTGGTTTTGGAGTCAAATTCTCCACACCCTCACACCTGACAGATCTTGCCACCACGTCAGCCGGATATAATTGCATCTCGTGTTTACTTATTATTCGAATATCTCATAGATTTGGCGTTACAAATTCCTGATCAAGATAGCAGATCTCCAAACTGAAAACAGGCAAAAATATAGAGGCAGGGCTTTATAACCCTGCCTCATTACTGTCCAAAAGTTACTCCTAATAAGTAGACTTGTATTTAATCTCACTTAGTAGGCACTGTAAATTTTCCCTTATGGTTGTTACAAAACTGAAATGTGCCTTTTACCACTGGAATACCCTTTGTGATTAGTACGGCTTTGCCGCCACCAGTAATACCCTTCCATTTCCCGGTTCCTGCCAGAAGAGTCGTCGTTGATGCTTGTTCACCTGGATTCTGTTTGTACTCGAAAATAACATAATCCCCATCTGGAGCGAGGTATTTCATGTGACCATATACAGTTCTATTTTTTCCTTCTACCACAGACACACCCACGGTATGTACTGTGCAATTATCGAATACTTTACTTTCGATATTGCTTCGCATAATTCCCTTAGCATTCCAGGTTCCTATGGTAATTTCTTGTGACTGAACCAACAGTTTTACATCCATTGAAACACAAACGTCTACATCATAAACCTGTTCAGCGCTTTCAGCTGGATTTAGTAGGCTTGAAGTAACAAATGCACAGATACCAAGAACGATTGCAAATCCGATCACTCTTTTTTTGAAATACATTTTTTTCTCCTTTCAGTTATGGGGGTTATTGTCGCTAAAACACTCAGAAGGCAGAAAATTTATATTTCGGATGTGAAATCTCAAAACTCCCAACAGGACACCTGTCCTGTCAGGAGCAAGGCTTGCACATTTTGAGAGGTGTTCCCATGATGTGGTTTGAACCCCGAAGAATTTGAAACATATAAACAGGAAATTCAAACGATTAATTTTGACTATGGCACGAATTATTGAAAAGTCAAGGCCAGATTTGTATCTAGTAAAATACCAGCATAAACCTGGTATTATTTGGCAAACCTCAATTATTCTGGAGAGATATAAGATGTATTTTAAATTAGAAGTGGGATGTTGAAAGACCTTCTATGTCGATTTATATAATGTTGACTTACCTTGCCACCTTGACAGCCGAATAGAATTACATCCTGTATTCATGTATTGTTCGAATATCTTATAGATTTAATTTTACCAATTCCTTGTCAAGCAGTTATCAAAACTAAACGACAGAGCCATTGCTGACCCTGTCGTTTATACTTTCTATGGGAATTCGAAGAAAATTTTTGGATATTCTTCTCTGGAAAGGATACTGAAAACGCTCAAATTCCGTCAGGAAATGGTTAGGTACAATTTGAGAGGATACCCCGCTGTAACCTCATCTGATTTTGAGGTTAAAAAAAGCAGACTCGTTTTATCCTTTTAGATTAGCGTATATTATTCACGGGTATATTTGCGATACCAAATATTATCTGGGTCAATATTTTCTGGAGGTTCATCATAGCCCAACATAAACTCCAAAGTTTTTCCGGAATTACTTATTTTTGTAATCTGATAGGATTCTTCACCCCAATCTCCTACCCAAATGGATTTGTAAAAAATATTGCCCTCTGAATCAGACCATTTGCCGGTTACAAGATATCTGCCACAATCATCAGGGATTTTAGAATTAGCGGCTCTGAAGCAGTTAAACGTCCCAACAGATTTATAGACAATTTTTTGTGGGATGCAACTAGCGTAGTCCATGTTAACCCACGTACCGTATAGTTCTTCTTGGTCTTTCGCAAAATATCCCCATTCTCCAGCCATGACCTGAGTAGCGAAAACAAAAATAACTATACTAAAAATCAAAGCTAAGATCGATTTCATGACTATTCTCCTTTTTAAACTTTTGATTGATAGTTTTTCAAATGAATGAATCAGGCTCCCAACGCAGTCGCGTTAGGAGATAGGTAGGCACAATTTAAGTGGCCTTTGCATCTTATCTACTTTTCCGTCTTATCTATAGGAAAGGAATTGCTTTGGGGATACTGATGAAACATATACAGTAAACTCTCTACACTAATGGCCGGGTCTTTCAATTTAGCAGCAAATGCATCCGGCTTGAAAAAGTCCTTTGGTTGTTCTTTTGAATAGGTAAATATCATATCCCATTCGGGTAAACTGGCCGGGCGCCCCGTCAACTCATCTATTGCCATTAATAGGATTCGAATTGGTAGTCTGCTTTTCCGCAACACCCACATCCGTCCATTCGCGTACTTTGACTTTAAATAAAATAACTCAAAATCGAAAACCACGACATCCTCAGAAACCACCGGATCCGAGATCACCAGAGGCGTGGTCTCTATGGGCCTATGGGACTCCCATTCCTTGGACATCGATTCTGAAATAAGATCGGGCGCAGGGGGGTTGGTTACCATAAAAAGAGAATCAAGAGCGCTGGTATCCGATTTTCCAAATAGATTTACAAGGGTGTACGTGAGGCTATCCGCATAAGCTTCCCTGCGGGTCTTCAGGTCAAATGTGTTCATAATCTTACCTTTATCAGCGAATGTCACCTTGCTGCCGCTCCTTATTCGAATGTGGTTCCCATATCCGGCCCAGAGTTCAACCAATTGAGGTTCAGCCAGGGGATTTACAAGATAGCCTTTAATATGCATATCTCTTACATAGATTGAAGCGGCAAAAAAAGGCATACTGCCAAAGCGCTTTTGCACCTCAGCCCATGTCGGCGGTTTGTTTCCCAAAATAATTGAGCCTACAATAACGATAACGGCCAATCCCACGCTGGCCCACAGGAAAGGCCGAACCCAGGGCCGAGAGAAAAAAACCAGCTTCTGCCTCAGCGGAAATCCGTGCCGTTCCGACCTCCGAACATAGGGATGTTCCCGCAGGTCCTCGCGGAAGGCATTAAGAGTCTTCTTCAATTGTTTTTCAAGGTGCTCCGGAACCTCCGTATCGAAGGCTTCATGCACCGCTTTCCATGCGCCATCATTTTTCATATTGTCTTTTTTCTCAGCATTCATTGTAGGTCTCATTTTTGTAGGATGAGATGCCAAGCTTACCCAGGAGTTTTACCAATCGAGCCTTGCCTTTGGAGAAATGGGAACGAGCCGTAGCTTCGGAACATCCCAAAACATTGGCGATAGTATGATAAGGGGAGTCCTCCACAAGCCTTAACAGCACCGCTTGCCCCTGATTTGGCGGAAGCATTGCAATGGCCTCGCGAATCGCTGTTAAACTGTCCCCCTCTTTTATATAACTGAGCGAGTGAACCGGCCATATCTTCGCCTGGATTCTTTCCAGAGGGATTTCACGACGCCTTCGTCGGGCCCTTTTCCGTAAGGCGTCGTAAGAACGAGTGATACAGATGCGGATAATATAGGCATGTGGATTCGGGTGCCGATCAATTCGCTCAAGCTTAGCCCAGATAAGCGCTAATACTTCTTGAAACACATCCGCCGCATCCTCCGGGTCACGCACAATCCGTGCTACAATGCCTATCATGCGCTTTTCTATTGGACTGATCAGTCTTTCATACAATTCATCGCTTTTTCCCATTTTTACCACCCGAGTGCCGCAACAAAATGGATAAATCTTCTCCTTACCTATTATAACGTCCGAGAGTGCGAAAATGTGTAAAATGATCAGAAAAAATAACCAGCGGCCACCAATTTGGGCTGAAACACCAGGGGTGCCTCCACGGAACTGAATTCAGTAATATATGGCAATAAATTGAAACTACATTTCTTTTTAAGAGAAACACAGGTTCCTAAAATATGGAGGTTTGGATTTCTATTTTTGGCCTTTCAATGAGATTTATCTGTGCAAAATCTGAGCAGGAAGGGATGAATAGAGATATAATGATGACAAGGGGATCTTAGTTAAGCCAATTTTGTCGCTTAATTGTATACTAGGCCATTTCTAGAAGTATTGAACAAAAACTATTTTGCGGTCAAAAAAATCCAACTGGCGCTATAGTTGATCTGACTCAATAAAAAATATCAAGATACGGATTTTGAAATTATACCAAAAAAACCCGCCTATAACAAACTGTGATAGCTTGCCAATCTCTTAGATTTCAAAAAATTTGGGAGATTAACAGCATATCTAAAAG
>CAZUHR010000039.1:0-15340 GCA_964620335.1 uncultured Desulfobacteraceae bacterium | reverse complement strand
ATGTACGGTTGCCACGGGAGGGCCTTTCTTGCAGGCAACGAGGCACAGATGGACTTCATGGCAAAGGAACTCGGCAAGGACCCCGTGGAAATACGACTCAAGAACGGTCTGACATCGGGAGAGTTAACGGCAACAAAATCAAAGATCACAAGCTGCGGCCTCGCAGAAACCATAAAATCAGCCTCTAAAAGCACGGGCTTCAAAAAAAGGTGGGCCAAAAAGCAAAGATTCAAAGGGATAGGCATGGGGTGCGTGGCCATCATGTGTGGTTTTCCCATGGGATTCCGTTCCGGATCATCATGCTATGTCAAGATGAACGATGACGGCCAGGTGACTCTCGTAACTGGACTCGTTGATAACGGACAGGGAAACGAATCGCTGGTGATTCAGGTTGCCTCCGAGGTCCTCGGAGTTCCCATGGAGGATATCAACCTTGTGAATGCGGACACAGAGGTGACGAACCTGGACCCCGGAGCCTATTCGCAAGCGGCTACCTTTGTGGGGGCAAATGCCGTGAAGGTTGCCTGTGAGAACGCCCGCAAGAAGATTGTTGCTATTGCCGCTCAAAAGCTTGGAGTGAAGGAAGCCGACATCGATCTCAAGGACCGTATGGCCTATTCCAGGAAAAAGCCCGATAAGAAAATGCCTATCTCGCGGGCAGTGAGGCAGGCCTTTTTCCAGGGGGAGCCGATCGTCGCCACGGGTACTTTTTTCCCAAAGATCGACTTTAAGAGAGAATGGGTCTCCAGGCCATGGGGACAGATGGCGGGAACATTTTCTTTCGGCACATCCGTGGCGGAGGTCGTTATCGATAGTAAGACCGGGAAGGTCCGGATCCCGCGCTTTACAGCGGCGCACGATTGCGGGCACCCAATCAATCCGATGGCGGTGGAGGGACAGATGGAAGGCTCCATCCAGCAGGCGGGTGTTGCAACTATCACGGAAGGAAATCTCTGGGATGGGGGGTTTCTGTTAAACCCTGACCTCCTGGAATACAAGGTCCCCCTCGCATGCGACATGCCCGATATAGAAACGATCATTGTGAGTTCCAGAGACCCTGCAGGCCCCTTCGGAGCAAAAGAAGGAGGCCTTACCATCCGGATGAATGCATACAGCGCGGTTGCCTGTGCCGTGGCGAACGCCACGGGTACTCTCTTCAGCGAGCTCCCACTGACGCCCGACAGGGTTTTGAATGCCTTAGAAAGAAAAAAGGGGGTTAAGTGATGATTTTACCAAAACTTGAATACAAGAAAGCCGGGAATATAGCCGAGGCGATCGCTTTTTATGGGAGTTATAACGGACAGGCCCTTTATCTGGCCGGGGGGACGGACCTTATCCCGTTGGTGAAACTGAGATTATCAACACCGAAGGCTCTCATCGATCTCAAGGGAATCGAAGAACTGAAGGCCGTTTCCCGCCAGAGCGGGTGGCTGGGAATCGGTGCAAACGTCACGCTCTTCGAACTCAAGAACAATAACACGGTGAGAGAATATTTCCCCGCACTCTCTAAATCGCTCGATGCGACCTCCTGTGAGACGCTCCAAATGAGGGGTACAATCGGAGGGAATGTTCTCCAGGACACGCGCTGTCTCCTCTACAATAAGTCCCCGGAGTGGAGAACGGCACGCGGATTCTGTTATAAAATGGGAGGCGAAGCATGTAACGCCGTCCCCAATGCAAAGGCGTGTTTTTCAAATTATTGCAGCGATAATGCCCTATCTCTTATCGCCCTCTCGGCCAGTGTAAAGCTTGCCGGTCCACAGGGGGAGAGAAAAATGAAGCTGGAAAAGATCTTCAGTGGAGACGGAAGAAAGCCGTTTACGCTCATGCCCGGAGAAATTCTCAAGGAAATACTTATCCCCATGAAAAGATCGAAAGGTGCGTACGAAAAATTAAGGGTTCGGGATTCCATCGATTATCCTTTGCTTGGTGTGGCTGTTTCCGTTAAGGGCGGCACAGGCAGGGTCTGTGTCGGGGGTATCGGGGCGATGCCTCTTGCTTATACCCTTAAAAAAATAGATAACAGCACTTTCAAGGATATCACGGAAAAGGTATATAGCAATGCGAGGCCGGTATCGAATGCAACGCTTCCCCCGGATTACCGGAAGAAGATGGTCGGTGTCCTCGTTCAAAGGGCAATCAAAAAAGTTCTGAAGGAGGGGAAGTGATGAAGACGATGAAAGTGACCTTTCGTGTCAACGATGAAAAGGTGATTCTCAAGGTAAGGCCTTACGAGACCCTCCTCGAAACTCTCCGGGAAAGGCTTGATCTTACCGGTGTGAAAGAGGCCTGCGGCATGGGTGCCTGCGGGGCCTGTACGGTGGTTGTGAACGGCGTACCACTTCGTTCCTGTCTTGTGCTTACGCCGGAGGTGGACGGCGCATCAATCACTACGGTCGAGGGGCTCAGAAAGGACGGAAAGCTCCACCCGCTGCAAGAGGCCTTTATGGAGAAAGGCGCCGTGCAGTGCGGTTTCTGCACCTCCGGTATGATCATGACGGCGAAGGCGCTTCTTGACAGGGACAAAAGGCCGACCAAAAAAAGGATAATCAAGACGCTATCCTCGAATATCTGCCGGTGCACCGGCTACAAAAAGATCGTAGAGGCCGTCGAGGAGGCAGGAAAGAAGAGGGTATAGAGCATTATACTTCTATGAAAACAAGAATTAAAAGAAAGGAGATTAGCGTTATGGCAAATGGAACAGTCAAGTGGTTCAGTGACCAAAAGGGATACGGCTTTATTGAACAAGAGGATGGTCCGGATGTTTTCGTTCATCATTCGAATATCAACGCGATCGGCTTCAAGTCTCTCAGAGAAGGTAATCAGGTCACCTTCGATATAACCGAAGGGAAAAAAGGCCCAGTTGCAGTCAATGTCACGGTTATTTAGAACGCTCTGAGGATTACAAAAAAGATAACCAATCGACTAACGCAAAAATATTTGTGTCTTTAGATAGCGTTAAAAACCGATGTCATTCCGTTTAATGGAAGTTTTGCGCGAGTTCGCATATTTCTAAATCTTAAAATAATTCGTCTGGATTTTTCCGCCTCATAAAAACGAATCGAGTCCCTGACCAGATTTTACCAAATCCTGGCAATCTAACTTTGTACCGAAGTAATTACGGGTCTGTTTACTACTTCTCGGTCATGGGTAAAGGCTCCGGCTATCAGGTCCTATTTTTCAGGACCGTGTCCGGGGCGCTATTTGCCTAACAATCCTTTGACCTTTTCAGTAACCGTTCCTATTCCCTTTTTAGCGCCCTCACCTACCTCCTTAACACCTATGCCCAATGCTTTGAGTCCCTTATTCAGTGCATCGTTTACAGAAGGGGAAGTAATTTTTTCATGCAGCTCCGCGAACACTTCCTTAAATGCCTCCGCAGGGGAGGCGCCGCCCTTTTTCTTGCCAATATCTTTGAGGTGAATATCCGGTAGCGAAGCGCTTAAACTCTTGCCACCAAGAGCGGCTATAGCCAGGTTTACCTTCCCGTCCCTTACGATGAAATTCCTGATAATGATTTTTCTTCCTTCATCTTCTTTTCCGGACCCCTTCTTTGACGGCTCACCCGAACCTATTGAACTTTTCACGTTGTTCAAAATGGTTTTGAAATTGTCGGTTCCCCTTATTTTCTCATAAGTAATTTCAGGAGCAACCACCTCTATCTTGTCAATAATTATTGCGTCTCCGGTAAGAGATTTTTCATCTACATCAACGTAAATGGCCTTCACATTCATGGCCTGTGGTGACTTGAATCCCTTTGGATTGCCAAGATAGAAATCCTTTAGCTTTGCCTCGGCAGAAAATATTGAGACGTCCACGTCCCCAAGGCGCACGTCTGTCTTAGTAATTTTAGGCCCATGTGTATTGACAGCATTCTTTATCATAGGCCCGAGGTTAGAGATACCCACAATCAATAATATAATAATGATGAGCACAACTGCACCGCCGCCGATCAGTATCCATTTTTTCATAATTTCACCTCTCTATTTTTTTATTTGAAAATTTACAAAGCGCCATTAGGGTCGAGCTCACGGCCAGGCGCATTCAGCGGAGTGACTCTACAAACTTGCCGAAACATTGATACTGCATTTAGTCCCCATCCAGCATATTACCCAGCCTCCCTAGAATCGAACCTTCACCCTTTCTGCTCCCTCCGGATGAAGGAGCATGAGCAATAATCCGGTCCGCCATGCGGGAGAAAGGCAGGCTCTGCAAAAGGACCAGTCCTGTTCCGCTGAGTGTGGCCAGAAAAAGGCCTTCACCGCCAAAAAACATGGACTTGAGGCTACCGGCCATTTCGATATTATATTCTATTCCGCTGGTAAATGCCACCAGACAGCCCGTGTCAACACGAAGGATATCATTCTTTAGTTTCTTCTGAATCACGGTTCCGCCGGCGTGCACGAAGACCATACCGTCACCTGTTAAGCGCTGTAGAATAAAACCTTCACCGCCAAAAAACCCCGTACCGAGGCGTTTGGTGAACGCGATTCCGACTCCGGTTCCGAGGGCTGCGGCCAAAAAAGCATCTTTCTGGCAGAAGAGTTCGCCACCCATCTTTGACAATTCTATGGGAACAATTTTACCGGGATAGGGCGCCGCAAAAGCGACACGCTTTTTACCCTGCCCGTTATTTGTAAAGTGGGTCAAGAAAATGGATTCGCCCGTGAGGACGCGTTTGCCAACGTTGAGGAGTTTGCCCATAATCCCCTCGTCTGCTCTTGACCCGTCACCCATCCGGGTTTCATATATTATTCCGTCTTCCATATAGTTCATGGCACCTGCTTCGGCTATTACAGTTTCACCGGGATCCAGTTCAACCTCCACGATCTGCATATCGCGGCCGAACAACTCATAATCCACTTCATGACTTTGCATTCCAGGCCCTCCTTTGCAAAAACCATAACACGTTTCAAAAAATAATTTTACCTTATCCCCGGAGCCATACACCTAACTGCCTGTATCAAATAAAATAAATCCCCACAGCTAAATAGAAAAAACACACCTATGCCATTGCACCGCCATCCACGGTGATTACTTCTCCGGTAACAAAATCGGAAAGGCCTGATGCCAAAAACAATACGGCTCCCACCACGTCATCTGTTTCCGCTATCCTCCCCATGGGAATGGTTTTGGTAAGCTCTTTTAGCATAGCCTCATTGCTCCAGAAAGGCTGGCTGAACCTGGTCTTTACCATGCCCGGGGCAACCGCATTGACGTTTATGTGATACGGGGAAAGCTCAACAGCCAGGACCTTTGTAAGCATCTCCACCCCCGCCTTGGCCACGCAGTAAACGCCCATGCCCATTGCGGCCTTTCTTGCAGCTATTGAGCTGATGTTAACAATTTTTCCACCTCCTGCCTTTTTCATCATTCCCACCGCCCTGCTTGAGGCCAGATAGGTGCCTTTAAGATTTGACTCAATTATCTTATCCCACAGGCCTTCATCAACCTCTAAAACTGAAGGCGTCAGGATATTCATGCCAACATTATTCACGAGAATATCAAGCTTTCCGAATTGTCTCTCAACAGTCTGGAACAGGTCGGCTATTTCGGACGACTTGCCAACGTTTGCAACCTGGGCCATAACCTTAATACCCTTTTGACTAAACTCCTCGACCGCACGGTCGAGATTTTCCTGTTTCCGCCCGCAAATGGCAACATCCGCGCCTATTCCTGCCATGGCCGTGGCGATAGCCATACCTAGTCCGCGGCTACCTCCCGTTACCAGAGCCACTTTTCCAGATAAATCCAATCTTATTTCATTCATTATGTCCTCCTTTAGTTTCAGTGAACAAAATATAACCGTTCAGGAGTCAAAAGCAAGGAGCCAGAATCCAGAATATAAAAAGTATATAGAAATAAGGCCTCACGCCTCATTTTCGTTCCGGCTCCTGAATAATTAAGAATAGATAACCAAAAAATCACGGTAGTATCAAGCAAAAGTGTTGCATTTCTTTACCAAAAGATTAAAAATTGCAGGGCTACCAAAGGTCCGCTCCAAGTACCCTCATTAATTATATAGATGCTGTAGAAAGAGATGTAAATTTGCGGGCTGCAATAAGCTGAGAAAGGAGCAGAGATGGCGTTTATAATCATTGGTGGAGATGCAGCGGGCATGAGCGCTGCGAGCCGTGCAAAGAGAAACCAGCAGGACCTTGAAATCATTGTGCTGGAACAAACTGAGGATGTTTCTTACAGTGCCTGCGGCATGCCTTATAATATAGCCGATGCCGACAGGGAAATTAACGACCTGGTGGTTCGTCACGCCCAGGTATTCAGGGAAAAGCAGGGAATTGACCTCAGGACCGGACACAGGGTTGAATCTATTGACCGGGACTCCAAAAGGGTTAGCGGGAAGAACCTTCAGGGAGAAGAATTTGACATTTCCTATGACAAGCTGTTGATTGCAACCGGGGCCTCTCCTATCATACCCGACCTCCAGGGATTTGATCTGCCAGGGGTCATGGCACTGAAAAGCCTTGAGGATGGAAGGAAAATCAAGGACTATATGCGTGCCAAAAATGTTAAAAAGGCCGTCATAATCGGGATGGGATATATCGCCCTGGAGATGTGTGAGGCCCTTCGTGCAAGGGGTATCGAAGTGGACATGGTAAAACCCCGTCCGGTCTTTCTCCCCTGGATGGCCGAGGAATTAGCATCCGTGGTCAGAGAGGAAATTGAGAGCAACGGCGTCGGCATCCACACAGGACATAAAATCGAACGAATTGAGGCGGAAGGGGCTGCTTTAAGGGTTATCTGTCCGGATCTGGTGCTCGAAGGCCAGATGGTCCTAGCTGCCATAGGTGTCAAACCAAACAGTGAGCTCGCCGCCAAATCAGGTCTCGATCTTGGCCCATCCAATTCTATTGCCGTAGATAGATCTCTCAAGACAAACGACAAAGACATTTACGCCGCCGGCGATTGTGCGGATGCCTATCACGTTGTTACTGAACAGAAGGCCTGGGTCCCTCTTGCGCTCAGGGCCAATAGGGCCGGGTGGACGGTCGCAGACAATATAACAGGTAAAAGAATCGAACTCCAGGGTATAGCCGGATCAGCTGTCTTTAAGGTCTTTGATCTCGAAGTGGCTCGAACCGGGCTGAGTGTAGCCGAGGCGGAAAAATCCGGTTTTGATCCGGTAGAAGTGGTGATCAAAACCCGGTCGCGTGCTCATGCACACCCGGGGTCCAAAACAATTCATATCCAGATTGTAGGCGATAAGAAATCAGGCCGGCTTTTGGGGATGCAGATAGTGGGAAAAGAGGGAGCTGTTCACAGGATCAAAGCCGCATCAGTCGCTTTACACGCAAAAATGACCGTTGAGGCCTTCAGCCAGTGCGATCTTGCGTATGCCCCGCCCTTCAGCCCCACATGGGATCCCATGCTCACAGCTGCAAACCAGCTTTTAAAAAGGCTTTGATGTTGGTTGGCTCTATGGATCTTTGACGGCTGCAAGGAAATTGGGTCCTCTTTATGCTTATTAAAGTAATATGCTTTATTGTATTGATCCTTGCCCTGGTTGTCTGCTTTTCCTGTTTTTATCAGCACATTGAGAATTTCTTTGTATTTTATCCACAGGCCTCTTTTGACGGCGTCCCCGCGGATTGGCGCTTGACCAGCGAGGATGTCTACTTTGATACTGAGGATAAGGAAAGGCTGCATGGCTGGTTCTTCCCCTCAGAAGACGATGCCCCGATGATCCTTTTCTGCCACGGGAACGCGGGAAACATATCCCATCGTCTTGATAATATAAAACTCCTCATGGATCAAAACATACAAATCTTTATCTTCGATTACAGGGGATATGGGAAAAGTTCCGGCAAGCCTTCCGAGACAGGCCTATATAAAGACGGCCTAGCCGCATATGACTTTTTGGTAAACCAAAAGCATATACCTCCGAAAAGGATCATCCTATTTGGTCGCTCCCTAGGCGCAGCAATAGCCATTGAAATCGCACTCAAAAAGAATGTTGCGGCTATCATCCTAGAGAGTGCCTTTACATCCTCACGGGGCATGGCAAAGACACTTTCTCTCTTCAAAATTTTCGCGTCTCTTTTACCGCCCCATTACAACAATCTAGAAAAAATAGGCCGAATCACAGTCCCAAAGCTTATTGTTCATGGCGAAGAAGACGAAATTGTACCTTTGTCTATGGGACGGGAAATCTACGATACCGCACAGCCGCCTAAATATTTTTTTTCCATAAAAAATGCCAGTCACAATGATACTTACCTGGTTGGTGGAAAAAAGTACTTTGAAACCCTGTCAGCTTTTGTAAAAGATCAGAAAATTTAATTATGGTCTAGTAGGTCCCTTCTCAAAATGCATTACACTGTCTTGTCATTGTAAATATATTTGTGAAACGTTCTACTAGTCCGTTCGCTAAATCGTGTCCAGAAGCGATTTTATCAGCTTCTCTTGCCCTTCGTTATCTATCTTGAATTTGACGCCGATACCCTTAGGAGTAGTCCTGATAACTTCCCCTGCAACCTTAACGTGTTTCCGGTTTTTAGGAAGCGGAAAAGTAAGCATAATATTTTGTCCTACCAAAAAAGGCTTTCTGGTTTCTATGAACATCCCGCCAGCACTTATGTTTTGGATGAAATCATTACAGAAACGATCTTGAGCAAAGTAGTCTACAACCATATTATAGGGCTTCCTGATGTTTTCCCTGGTGTCGTCAGAAGATTTCATCTCCAGGTCACGTAACAAATCCAGGTCGTGTAACAAAGTCCTCTGCTGACCTTCAGACATATCCATGATCAATTCAAACAAATGAGCGGTAACAGGGAATTCGTTCATTTGTTTTCCAAATGCAATCGCACCGGAGGAATCCCTATAGACGTTCAACTGCTTTTTCAGGTCCTTATTAGCCTTCTCTATTGAAGCAATATATTTTTGCATTTCCCGCAAAGCAATTATCAAATACTTGTTGGTCTTTTCCAGACCGTCAATATAACGGAGTATTTTTTGGTTCGGGTCTCTATTCATTTTGGCCTCCCTGAACCACAATGCCTTGTATCAATAGTATGAGAAAAAGGGCCTTGATTATCCTAAATCAACCAAACACCCTTTGGAATTATGTGGTGTGGTTATAGCCGACATAAAAAGCACCCACCCAGGGTAATCTTTTCCTTCTGAAGGAAATCCCCACAATTATGCCCTTTAACGAGAAAATTATCAATACGGAAACTCCTTCGGGATAGTCCGCGAAGAGTGGTAAACAATCAGTCAGCAACGCATATTCAAATACTGTCGCATCCGATCTATGTAATTTCAGCTCCTCTGTTTCTCTGCCGAACGATCTCTGACAGAATCACCCCCGCAGCAACACTTACGTTTAACGACTCACCATGCCCAGATGACGGAATACCAACGATCTGGTGACACCTCTTTCTGGCGGCTTGGCTCAGGCCCTTCTGTTCATTTCCTAAAACCAGAACCAGATCCCTGGTCCAGTCAAACTGATAAATACTCTCGGAACTTCCACCGGCTGCACCTACAATCCAGAATCCCCTTTTACGTAATAAATCCAGGGCACTCCCCAAGTTCACAACCCTGGCAATGGGAAGATACACATAAGCCCCTGATGAGCGCTTAAGCACCTTGGACGTTACTCTGGCCGAGCGGTCTTTTTGAATTATCAGACCATGAGAACCGAAAAATGCAGCCGTCCTTATCAGGGAACCTAAATTTCCCTCATCGGTTATGTGGTCTGCGGCTATCAGTAGCGCAAAACCTTTTCCTTTTCTTTTAGTATAGATATCAATGAGGTGGTTTAAATCGGAATATATGAATTCCTCAGCCAGTGCCACAATTCCCTGGTGGGACGTGTCCGGAAGAATACGAGACAGCTCTTCTCTTGTTTTGAAACGGACAGGAATATGCTGGTCCTTTGCAATTGCAAGGATCTCATCTCTCCTCGTTGGCTTCTTCCCTTGAGCAATCCAGAGTTCATGGATCTTCATCCGACCCTGCGTCAGGCAATCTCGAACCGCATGGAACCCGGGGACGAGATAAAAGTCTTCTTTCTTAATAGGATCACCTCCCCCGGATCAGATATTTAAGAAAAGGCAGAGCCAGGATTATACCGGAAACATATTCAGGCCTTCTTTTTCGCTGAGACTCCCTGTACCGGCAAGAATTCTGTCACGCTGGCGGGCATATTGCACAAGGGCTCTTATAGTCCGCGCTGCACGCTCCGGCCCCTGAAATACCGGTATTCCCTGATCCATTATAAATCTTATGGAAGGGTCATCAAGATGCCGGAAAGTGTAACCAACCAAAGGTTTGTCCCTGGTTTCAAGCAACCTGGCAAGTGATTTGGCCTGATCGGCGATCAATTTTTCACACTGCCTATCTATCTGCTCTTCCGATACGCCCATATTTGTTAATGCGCGTCTTATGACCTGGGGCGCCGTAAGTAAATATATGAGCAGAATGTCCGCCTTTTCTTCCTCAATGAGTATCCCCGGGATTTCCGAAAAGAAGTGGAGGGGATTTTTTGTAAAAGTCAGATCCACCGGGTTGCTAACGCTGCCTGTCGGAGGGACGAAGGGGGACAACTTTTCAATTGTCTCCTCTGATAAAGCGGGCAGTTCAAGCCCGGCGCGGCCGCAGGAATCCGCCGCTGCAGCTCCGGGTCCGCCCGAATGTGTTTGAATCACGACCCTCGGCCCTTTTGGTTCCGGCAGGCTGCCAAGCCCCCAGCAAAAATCAAACAGTTCAGTAATGCATTGAGCCCGGATCACGCCGCTCTGCCGAAAAATACCATCATAAAGCCGATCTGGACCCGCCATAGCTCCTGTATGGGAAAATCCCGCACGCTTGCCTTCCTCGGACCCGCCAATATAAAGGGCCACAATAGGCTTGTGAGGAACAATAGAACGGGCGGTTTTCACGAACTCTCTTCCCCGATTGATACCCTCAATGTAGAGTGCAATGACCCTCGTCCGTGAACAGGCCCCTAGATATTCCAAACAGTCAATCAGGTCAATATTTGCTTCGTTTCCGACACTGAAGGCCGTACTGAATCCGAGGCCGTATCCTGCAAGGTAATTGAACATCTGGGTGATAAAGCTCCCGCTCTGGGATGCCAGGCCGATAAAACCGGACGGGCCCTCATGAGGGATAAAAGTTGTGTTTAGTCTGTGGTGGGGATTGGCCACACCGATGCAGTTCGGGCCCAGAAATCGGATTCCGTACCTACCCGCAATCTCCACTAGCTCTTTTTCAAACTCTACACCCTGGCCGCCCTTTTCCTTAAAACCACCAGAAACAACAATGACGTGTTTGATGCCCTTCCTTCCGCACTCATCCATTGTCCGGCACACAATACGCGTGGGAAGCACAAGCACCGCCAGGTCTGGTACTTCCGGGAGATCCATTACGCTCAGGTAAGCCTTGAGATTATGCACCTTTTCCTCTTTGGGGTGGACCGGATAGACGGCCCCTTCAAAGCCTAAATCAAGCAAGGACAGGAGCAGGTTGGTTCCCATTGCCGTAATATTATTAGAGGCACCAAAAAAGGCGATACTTTTGGGATTGGCGATTGGATAGAGTGGGCTTTCCTTAATTGACTTCAACATATTCCTACCAAATAATGTAACTGGATATCATAAGCCAGACTCTGTATTAACGGCATAGGTTCTCCCTTCTATACTCATCAGCAAAGAAGTGAATTATCAAGGAACAGCACAATGATATGCTGATGATATTTATCTATGCATCAGATGTCATGAGGATTGATGAAATGTGGAAAACAGGATCAGGATCATGAAATATATTTTGCAAAAATATTCTTTACCGCCTGCTCCCGGCGGACTCTTCGGCACCTTTCCGCCGTTATAACAGCCTGTGCCTCTCCTACGGCCTCTTCGAGCTCACTGTTTATGATTATATAATCATACCACGTACATTCCTTGATCTCATTTGCTGCCTTTTCCAATCTCATCCTTAGGACACTTTCCGTATCCGTGCCGCGCGCCTTAAGCCTGCTTTCGAGTACATCCAATGACGGAGGAAGGACATAGATAAGCACACTATTTTCAAAATGATCCTTTATATTTCTCGCACCTTGGGCATCCACATCCAGAAGGACATCCACACCCGAAGCGATCTGTTCATTAATGGCCGCAAATGACGTGCCGTAATAGTCATTATACACCTGTGCCCATTCTACAAAGGCCCCGGCCTCAATCAAACCTTCGAAAGTCTCCTTATCTACAAAGTGATAATCCGTGCCATCTGTTTCCACACCTCTAGGACTGCGGCTGGTATATGAGACAGAATACCCTAATCCGTCAACGCTCTTTCCAAGAGCAGCAACAATAGTGGATTTTCCCACCCCGGATGGTCCGGAAATAACGAAAAGCTGGCCTGACATTTCTATTCTTCCAAATCTTCTTTGCTCAATGCACCGTCTGGGTTGAACCTCTGTGAAATAGTTTCTGATTGAATGGCAGATAATATAACATGATTGCTATCGGTTATAATCACCGATCTGGTCCGCCTTCCCTGAGTGGCATCAATCAGCCTTTTATCTTCGCGGGCCTCATCGCGGAGTCGCTTAATTGGAGCAGCATTTGGGGATATAATAGCAATAACCCGCCTGGAAACAACTGAATTCCCAAAACCGATATTAACGAGTCTTGTACTCATAGACGAACCTCCTTTCACTCCACATTCTGAATCTGTTCTCTCAATTTTTCTAATTCCGCCTTCATTTCCACAACTACCCTGGAAATGTGTGATTCTGAGGCCTTTGAGCCGAGCGTATTTACTTCTCTATTCATCTCCTGAATCAAGAAATCCAATCTCCTCCCCAAAGCCTCATCAATTAAAAGATACTCCCTGAACTGCTTCAGATGGCTCCTGAGTCGAACCATCTCCTCTGTAATATCCGACTTTTCGGCGAAAAAGGCTACCTCCTGCGCCAGCCGGCTCTCGTCAACAGTCAAATCATTCAGCATCTGCGCAATGTTGTCTTGCAGCCTCTTACGATATTCCTCAACCAAATGAGGTGCTCGTTCCTCGACCTCATTGACATAGCCTTCAAGCATATCGAGCCTTTTTGAAAGATCTGCCTCAATAGACTCCCCCTCCTTTGTTCTCATAAGATCAAGGGAATCGAGTGCCAACGTTACGACCTCTTGAAAATAGGGCCTCATTTTATCAATGTCTACCGGCTCGGGCTTGTAAAGAATCACATCCTTCATCTGGCAAAGAGATTCAAGCCTGATTTCTTTATCAAGGCCAAATTGCTCCCGAAGTTGCTCGAAAATCTTGAAATAGGAATTTACCAGGGGCACATTGAGTTCTAGGTCATAAGGGTCCGCGACACCGTTATCTTCCATTTGGATAGAAACTTCAACGCGGCCTCGTCTAATTCTGGAAGATATTATTGCTCTAAGGTCGTTATCGAAAATTTGATAATTTTTTGGGATACGCAGGATAATATCTCGGAAACGGTTGTTTACAGATCTGATCTCAGCAATAAGTACAACATCCCCCTGCTGTACCTCACCCCTTCCATAGGCTGTCATGCTCTTAATCAATGCGTTTCATCTCCCTCAACTGATCCATGTATTGTTTCCTCACCCCATTAAAAAACACAATGATCTCCGCGTCTGCATAATCCGGGTATGTCCACTTAAGCGGTGTAAAACTGCCCCTCTTGAATATCAGCGTCAGGTCCGCATAAATCCCTTTTGATAAATAGATCCGATGGACATAATTTTTTCCCGTAGCCAGTACCAACCTTTCGGGCGATATAAACCCAGGATCGATGTTAACAGTCCTGTTTTCTCCACGGAGATACGTCTGCTCAACTCCATTGGTTTTCAACTTTACTTCAACAAGATTCCCGGCTGAAATCAGTCTGGTAAAAGAAACAAAGCGGCGGTGGAGCGGCCAACCCATTTCCCTGGCATAATACCTTGTGCGGTCGAACATAAGTTCGGGACTGATACGGTCTACAGGACCATAAATTTCTGTGAGTTGAACTATGATTTTCTCAAGAATCTCTTTTTCATTCGAGAACAGGCTTGAGATCAATTTGACCGGACCCGGCTCACTTGGATGACTCATATACGTCGCTTTTGTTGATTGGCGATTCTAACCAAATTTTTTTATTATATAACACAAAGATACAAAAAGCCTTTAATCATCAATCTTCAAGCCTCAATCGTCAATTCTCAGCCCCCTATTGTCTTTTTTAGGTCCTCTGCACTCACAGTAGATGTTCCCACCTCTCCAACCACAATACCAGCGGCAAAATTTGATAAAACCGCAGCGGACTTCAATTCAAGCCCAGATGCCAAACCCAAGGAAAATGTTCCAATAACAGTGTCACCGGCACCTGTCACGTCAAAAACCTTTTTGGCAACTGTCGGAATATGGGTAGTTTCTCCACTGCTTTCAAAAAGCGTCATTCCGTCCCTACCCTGCGTAATCAGCACGGAACGACAGGCCAAATCACTTAGTATTTTCTTTCCCGCCCGATTCAGGGTTTCTTCATCAAGGATCTTCAGCTGGCAAAAAGCCCCGGCTTCATGATGGTTCGGGGTAATTACATCCACGCCGTGATAGTATTCGAAATTGCCTGTTTTCGGGTCAACGGCAAGGATGACTGATCCGTCCGGCACAGACCTGACCAGCTCTCTCAATTCCTTCATCAAAGGGGCTGAAATAACACCTTTTCCGTAATCGGAGACGACAATAGCATCAAGATTGCTCAAGTTTTTTCCAATAAAATTAAGGATTTTCTGTATACTTTCAGGTCTGATATTTTTGCAACTTTCTCTGTCAAAGCGCACTACTTGCTGGTTACGTGCCACGACCCTTGTCTTTACGCTCGTGGGCCTATCCTGCTCCGATACGATTCCGTCAATCCGCAAATCCATCTGTTGGATATTATTCAAAATTATCTCACCGGTAACATCCTCTCCTATCACACCGCAAAGGATGGGCTTCGCTCCAAGCGTTGCCATGTTGTGGATCACATTAGCGGCCCCGCCAAGCATTTTTGTTTCCTGCTTTATTTCCACAACCGGAACCGGGGCTTCTGGTGAAATACGGGAAACATCGCCCCATATGTATTCATCCATAATAATATCACCAATTACAAGAACCCTTGCCCTGGGAAATCTGTCAATATATTCTTTTAGGAGCTTGGCTTCGTATTTATATGACATAGTCTTCATCCACCGCCAATAAAGGATCTTTTTATATTGGCTTTTAAGCAATCTGCATCAAGAAATCAGGCCCAAAAGTGCTGATTTTTCATGTCTAAAATTTTTATATATATCATTGTAATGTTTCATTGTCCATATAATAC
>CAZUHR010000038.1:0-15575 GCA_964620335.1 uncultured Desulfobacteraceae bacterium | reverse complement strand
AACCTTTTGCATAATATGTCCTCATTACTTGAAATTTGTTATGCTACTTAATCTTATCTTGTCCCCGAAGTCGTTGGAATGCAATATAGCATATTATTTAGCGCCAGTTCCTGACGGTAATTTTTCATCAGATTCAAATTTAAGAAGTTTCTTCCAGGTAATCTCGGATTTGTGAATAAATATCCGGGGCCGCTACCAGCAGGTGATTACCTATTCCCTGCCCATCCAGAAATTCATTTAGGGAAAATTCATTACCGTCCATTTTATAAAATTTGCCCCCTGCGGCTCCAACAATGATGGAAACAGCAGCCAGGTCCTGGTAAGTCTCATTGAAAATAACAGCCGCCTCAGCTCGACCTGTGGCCACAAGACATATATGAGCGGCCGTGCATCCCAAGTCACGTATTTTTCCAGGAAATTCGGAATGATAATGCTGGTGAAACCGTGAGTAAGTAAGAAGAAGGCTCTCATTGCTAATATTCTCCTGAGCGGAAACGCTTATCTCCTTTGAACCCCAGAATGCCTTGCCGCCTGCCTGCGCGTGAAAAAGATCGCCGGTCACAGGCATATAGAATACTCCGAAAACCGGCCAGAAATTCTCCAGAAGTGCCAGAGAAATTCCCCAAACCGGAATTCCCGCCTGAAAATTGGCTACTCCATCAAGGGCATCATATACCCAGAGGTAACGTTTTCCTCCGTGTGTGTACCCCCTTTTTTCCTGGTCGTTTGCAAATACCTGATGCTCAGGAAAATGGGCAATAAGCTGATCCTGAAAAAATTCGGTCAAATGAAGCTCTGCCTGCGTAACCAGGTCTTCATCGAACTTAACATGTGGATCTCCTTTTCCATAATAGGAAAGCGCCTCTTGTCCCGCGTGACTGATAACCTCCTGGGCAAACCGCCTTAGATCTTCAATCCCCTCGCTACTTGAGATCTCCATTTTTCCTCCTTTCGAGGAGGCTGTCGGAAAACCCCCATCTACTGCGTTATCCTCCTTTTATGTCTGCCTTCCACCCTCCGTAGCAAAGCTACTGCGGAGGACGGGCATTCCTCGGGATTTCGGATGCCTTGTATCTGGAGATTTTCCACCGGCTTCCAAAAGACCCGGTTCTCCGGCAGGGTCCTAACAGGAAATTTTGTTAACCCAGAATTGATCTTGCTATAATAGTCTTTTCCATCTCCTTGGTGCCCTCGTAGATTTCCAGGATTTTTGCATCACGATAGATACGCTGCACCTTGTATTCGTCAATGTATCCGTAACCGCCATGCATCTGAAGTGCCTCGTCAGCACAACGAACCGCCATTTCAGCGGAAAACCACTTGGCCATAGCGATAAGGGCATGATCGATCTTGCCTTTATCCGCAGACCAGGCAGCCTCATAGTAAAGGTTCCTGGCCGCCTTTATCCAGGTGGCCATCTCGGCGATTTTGAACTGGGTCACCTGAAAGGAGGCCAAAGGCGCTCCGAACTGCCTTCGGCTCTTGGTATGACGGACGGCTTCCTCAAGCGCGCCACGTGCAAGGCCTACTGCCTGGGCACAGATATGAAGCCGGGTCCTGTTAAAAAACGCCATCAATTCGTAGAACCCTTCACCCTCTTTTCCAACCAGATTTTCGAGAGGCACGTGGACATTATTAAAGGAAATTTCGGCCGTGTCCGATGCCCGGATACCCAATTTGCCCCGGATCTTGTTGGATTCATATCCCGGGGTATCAGTAGGAACAAGGATAAAACTGTGACGTCCGTGTATGGAAGGATTTTCCGGGTCTGTCAAACAAAACACCAGGAGGTAATTGGCAAGATCTCCGTTGGTTATAAACATTTTTGAACCGTTGATTACCAACTCATCCCCCTTGTTGACAGCGCTTGTTACTGCCCCGGTCACATCACAGCCCGCGTCCGGTTCAGTGATTGCAGTTGCCAATATAGCCTCCCCGGAGACGAGCTGGGGGAGAACCAGTTTCTTTTGCTTTTCAGACCCGAAAAGACCCAGGAGTTCAGAACCAAAGGTTGTTGACAGGATGGCCTGGCTCATTCCCGGATCCACGGCCCAGAATTCTTCGTTGATCAGGCAGTGCTCCAGAAAACCCATCCCCGCTCCACCGTAGTCCTCGTCAATAAAAACACCGACAAAACCCAGGTTGCAGGCCTTTTTCCACAGTCCTAAATCAAAAGTCTCGTCACGATCAAATTCTACAGCCCTGTCTGGGAACTCGCCGAGAGCGAACTCCCGGGCCGCCTTTACAATATCTCGTTGTTCTTTACTCAGTTCAAAATCCATAAGACCCCCGATAGGTTAAAGTTCACATAAAACGCTGAATGCTGATCTCAGAGACCCAATCTATTTTTTTGTAAATTTTTCTTTCAGTAAAGGCAAAACCTTAAACATGTCATCAACAATGCCATAATGTGCAATGTTGAAAATTGGCGCTCTGGGGTCCTTGTTTACGGCAATGATTGTATTGGCATTTTTCATCCCCGCCTGATGTTGAAATGCACCGCTGATGCCCAGTGCAATGTATATCTTCGGGTTAACTGTCTTGCCTGATGTCCCGACCTGTCTGCTCTTAGGAAGCCATTCCTTATCCGCAACCGGCCGGGAACAGGACAGGGTCGCCCCGATGGCATCGGCAAACTCCCGGGCCACCGGTATGTTCTCGGGTTTCGCGATCCCCCGCCCTATGGAGACCAAGATATCTGCAGCCGATATGTCGATATCCTCAAGCTCGGCTTCCAGGTATTCCAGAAATCGGCGCCCCTTCAGGTCTAACCAGGAAGGAACGGGAACTGTTTCGGCAGTACCGGATTTTCCCTGTTTTGCCTCTGCGGAAGCAGAGCCGGGTCTTATGCTAAAAACATATTGATCAAATGGTTTTATGGTCAAATGTGCGTTGATCTTCCCGCCGTAAATCTGCCTTATGACCTCAATCCTGCCGTCTACCAAGTTGACCTCCAGACAATCTGTCGCCAACGGAAGGGAAAGCCGTGCGGCCAGGGCAGGGGCCAGGTCCATGCCTGTTGCCGTATGGCCGATGAATGTCAATAGGGGCTTTCTTTCTTTGAGAACCAGCTCCATGGCCAGAAGATACGGATCAGCATTGTAATTGGCCAATTCAGGATCATCCATGACAACGATCCTATCACAAGCTCCTTTCAGTTTCTCTGACAGGTCTGAGGCCTCATGTCCCAGGAAAAGGGCAACGGCTGATAAGTTATTTTCTTCCGCAAGCCTGTTGGCTAAGGCAAGCATTTCAAAGCTGATCTCCCGGATTTCACCCTTTCTGTGTTCAGCGAGAACCAAAATTTCCTTCATCTATTCCACACCCCCTTTATCCCGGATAATTTGAGCCGCCTTTTCGCAGATCTCGCCAAGGCTACCGGTGAGGATCTCAGCACCTTCACCTATTGGCGGCAGGGAAAGGTTTCTTGAGGCCACGCTGGAGCCCTTTGCGCCAATTTCATCCTCAGATAAGCCGAGTTCCTGAGCCCGGGTTTCTTTTATCTCAATATTACGGACCTTTCTTATTCCCATAATTGAGACGTAACGGGGATCATTGATTCCAGTTTGAATGGTAAGAACAGCCGGAAGCGACAATTCCACCTTTTCCTGTGTATTTGACTCCAATTCCCGCAATACAATGGCCCTGCCACCCTCAATCTCAACTCCAACAGCCATAGACGCGTAGGGAATATTCAGGAATTCAGCAAGTATGAGTCCTACCTGCCCCCATCCGTCGTCAGCACTCTGAACCCCTGTCAAAAGCAAATCAAAGGAAAGATCATGGATTGCCCGGAAGAGACCCCTGGCAATCCCAGTAGCATCTGATGCCTCGAAGCCTTCTTCGTCAATGAGAATTGCTTCGTCCGCACCCATGGCAAGTGCCCTTCTCAAGACATCCTCGGAATCCTCGTCTCCAAGGGTGACTACTGAAACAGTTCCGCCGTGGGCTTCCTTTATCCGGACCGCCTCTTCAACGGCGTAATTGTCCCATTCATTGATATCCATGACCAGATCTTCCCTTTCAATTCGAGTCCCCTCTTTGTTTATCTCGAGGTCGGCATCTGCAACCTCCGGGACCTGTTTTACGCAAACGACAATATTCATAACTTAGACCTCCTAAATAAATAGATTACCATTACTTCTGTAATTTCCGAATTACTACAAAAATTCTCGCTTAGTATTTCCTTCCCATTTTAATAACCCAGTCAAAGACTTTTTACCCTTCGTCACCAATCAGGCCAAGTGCAAGCACAACCAGTTCATTCAAATCCATGATTTTCAGGGTATCTTCCAGGCCCGTGGTCTTGCGAGCATCTTCTAACATAATCAGGCAAAGGGGACACGCTGTGATGACCATCTCAGCGCCAGCGGCCGCTGCCTCCCTAATCCGGATTTCGGACATCTTGACCTCTGCGTCCAGATCTTCCTGCCACATACGGCCCCCGCCTCCGCCACAGCACAAACTATTGGCCCTGTTGTGGGCCATTTCAACCAGTTCTACACCTGGTATGGCACTAATTACCTCCCGCGGCGCATCAAAGATACGATTGTAACGTCCCAAATAACAGGGATCGTGATATGTGACTTTTACGTGAAGCGGTTTTTCAAAACGAATAGAGCCCTTTGCAACAAGCTCATTTAAGACCTGTGAATAATGGCGAACCCGAAAGTCAACTTGCTCCTCGGAAGGTTTTAGTGCCTGGAAGGCCGGGTATTCATTTCGAAATGTATGGAGACAATGGGGCGACGAAGTTACAACATCCCTGATCTGAAAACGCTCAAACAGGTCCAGACAGTCCTCCATCTGTTCCTCAAAAAGTCCTTGTTCTCCAACACGGCGGGCAATGTCCCCGCAGCAGGGCTCTTTTTTCCCTAGGGTACCAAAAGCGATTTGAGCATGCAGCAGAATTTTCGCAAAGGACCTCGCCAGATCCTGTGCGCGGGTATCAAGAGAGGTCGTACAGCCCACAAAATAACAAAAGCCCCCTGCACCTTCAGATTTGGTAAGATCCGTGATCTCCATATCACCCGACCATCTTGCACGGTTTTTCTTTGATGCCTCCCACGGATTGTTATATTTATACAATTTTTCTAATGTTTGGATCAAAAGTGATGGGACCTGTGTGCCATCTTCCACTAAGACGGTCCTAGCACTTTGAATTGCCTCCGGTGTAGAGACATATACCGGACATACTTCCAGACAGGCTCTACACGTGGTACAATGCCAGACCTTCTGAGGGTCGAATATTGCTTTCCGGTTGTATCTGCGGTTGATCCAGTTAGCAAACCATCTGAAACGGTTTAATGGGTGATACTTGATCAAGAGATTATTCCTTGTCCAGAGAATGAAATCGCGCGGGGCAAATGGTTCGCCGGAACCCGTTGAAGGACAGACCTCCACGCATCTGCCGCAACGGGTACAGGCGTCTAAAAATATGATATCCCGAAAGGTAAAAATTTCTCCATTCCGGCCCCGCATTTCGGCCGGAACCGCCTGTGTAGGTTGATTTTCAAGGTAGATACTTGCCGGTGCTGCCAGTATGTGGAAGAGCTTGGAAAAAGGAATCGCTGCTATGAATCCCAGACTTAATAAGGCGTGTGCCCACCAGAAATAGGGATAAATAGATAGAGCCTCGTCAGGACGGGACCACAATAAACTCACCCAATAACCGACAAACGAGAAGCGGGCCCACTCGGGTCTCTGGGCGGCAAGACGGATCCCCTCTACCAGAAACCCTGAGAATGCTGCCACAAAAAGCCAGGCTACAGGTATGAAGTCCTCGATACGCCTTTCCAGTCGGTCTATTCGCTGGATATATCTGCGTATAAATGCCCAAACCAGACCGGCTATAAGCATCAAACCCAGTATTTCAAGGCAGATTGAATACCAGACATAGACAGGTCCTTTGAGAAAATGATACAACCAGTAATCTGCAGAGATGAGCACGGTTCCCAGAAAAAGTCCCAAGAAACCCCACATAATGAACAGATGCATGATCCCTGCCGAGATATTTCCACTGAAAATTCGTCGGCCGAAGAGTCCTTCTAAAAACAGATCTAAAACTCCGTGTCCGAAGAGGGGGATATCTTGATGCTTAATACCCTTTACCCAGACCGATAAATGGACAATCATCCCGGATATAAAAACAGCCACGGCAAGTCCCGCCAGAACGTAAAAGATCCACACGGGTTCGATATTCCAATAATGTAGACGCTCGGGAATCATTAGTCTTTCTTTACGTTAGAGGTTTAGCTGTAGGTTTTCAGCCGCAAGCTTTCTGCTTTCTGGTGGGTGACTTTTTGTTTTTTACTTACCGCTGGCTGCTGAACGCCTTTTTTTAAAATCCCTTTTGTAAAAATCTGTACAAATTCATCGGCCAGATCGTCCAGTGAAACTGACCCATCTTTGTGATACCACTTGATGGTGTAATGAACCATCCCAAAAAAGGCAAAGATGGTCACCGATGGATGGATTTTTTTTAACTTGTTTTGACCGGCCAGTTCCTTGAGTATTGACTTTATGAGATGGACATACTGTCTTTGTTTATCAACTAAGATGAGACGGTGTTTTTTGTTCAGAGAATTCATTTCATTCACTAGAAGTATGAGTCGTTCCTGATCTCCTGCATAGTAGCGGGTGTAAAATCCAAGCACCTTTTTCAACTTCTCTTCAGCGGGGAGATCAGCAGCACAAATATCTTTCAGAATCGCCAAGACATCGTCTATGGCATCATTCATCAATTTAAAAAGGATATCTTCCTTGCTTTTGAAGTAGTGATAAAGGGACGACTGGTTCATGCCCAGTTCCGCTGCAATTTCCCGCATGGAAGTGGAGTGATAACCCTTGAAGGCAAACAGTCGGGCGATGACACGATTGATTTCTTTGCTTTTTTCAAGGCTCTTGGATTTTGGCATGGGTTGACCTGATATTTTTCAAACGAACGTTTGATTTAAATAACACTGGAAAAATCTGTTTGTCAACCCCCAAAAAAATCCTCAATAGCGAATGCCCTATACGCATGATCCACGAATTTTTGAGGGTATTGATGAATATGCAAATGTCATCAAATATCATGGACTTCAAACGGGCTTGATCAAAGCGTTTTTTCTTGACCATTTTAACTTCTTTGTTATAATTTTGATGAAAAATAGCAAAAAAAAATCAAGATAAACTAACATAACAAATTGCTTTTGGCCCTTGGAGTGCGGTCATCAATGAACAAGTGAATACCCCTATTTAATAGAAGGAGACAGTAATATGGAGAAAGACATCTTTAAAAGGGACTATAGAAGCATTAATCTCAGAACTACGGATGGGTCAACTTTCTCGGGAAAGGTTAATATAGGTCTCAAACAGAGGGTATCTGACCTATTTACCAAAACAGAAGACCCGTTTATTGTTTTAATAAATGTCAAGGGTCTGGAGGGTTCCGGGGATGTCCTGATTGTTAATAAAAACAATATTGTGTGGGTTGAACCAATAGATATTGGAGAGCAAATACCCGAAGATCGGGTTTTGACTTTAGAAACTTAGTTAGGTAAGCGCTGAGGATTGTGCGTATATTTGACAAATGCTCGCATTTTGCCGTGGATTGACTAATTAGACCCCATTTCTAACTTATAACAAGGAGGACTGGGGTTTTTTCGTTTGGAGATTAGGGATTTTGAAAGGAGGAAGGCATGAAAAGCTATCGAAAGGAATTATGGTTCAATGTTCCCGCAAGGCGAGCCTTTATAAACATTACGTCACGGGTTGAAGAATGTCTGAGAGAAAGCGGGATTAAGGACGGATTTGTACTGTGCAAATGAAATAAAAAAATCATGAGAAAAACAAAACAAGACAAACCGTGGATAAAAAAAGTAGGACTCAAGATCACAGCCCCCAGTTTGAAAGATAACACTGCTGATGTGGACCGTTTGATAAAGGGAATCAAGAAGGGGCTTGAGACAGAAGATATAAGAATAGAATTTTCCATGGTTAGACGACTTCCCAGCCTGCTTAGAGAGTACAATTACCAAGCCGACGCTGTTGTTTTTGAAGACCAGAATAGCTGGCATCTGATAGAAATATTTCCCTGCGCAAATGCCAATGGCGTCTATGTCCTTGCCGTAGATTTGGGAACCTCCACAGTGGTCGTGCGGCTTATGAATCTTTCAACACTGGAAACCATTGATGAGACATCCTTCAGAAACCCGCAAAACGAATTTGGTGCTGACATACTGACGCGGATTCATTTCGCAGCCCAAGAGGACGGTCTATCAAAATTGCAAAGCCTTTTGATTAAAAGGCTTAATGAAGAAATAGGCGCGCTAGCAAAAAAGCATGGCATAGGTAAGAAATCCGTGGTTGGAATGTGTGTCGCCGGAAATACAACTATGACACATCTCTTTTTGGGTCTTGATCCATACTGGATCTGCCGTGAGCCTTATATCCCCGTGATAAACAGGCCCCCGCTCATACTGTCCAGTGAAATCGGTCTTGCTATTAACCCACAGGCTCCGATTCTTGTCTTTCCTAACGTAGGTAGCTATTTTGGTGGGGATTTGATCGCAGGCATACTGGCCTCAGGCATGATGCAGCAGAAAGATGTTTCCTTCTTGGTTGATGTGGGAACCAATGCGGAAGTTGTCATCGGAAACAGGGATTGGCTCATGGCCTGTGCGGGTGCTGCGGGTCCCGCGCTGGAAGGGGGGGTAGTCGGTATGGGTATGATGGCGGGCCCCGGGGTTATTGACAGGGTAGCCATTGATTCGGAAACACTCGAAATCAGGATAAGGACCATTGAGAACTTTCCTCCAGTTGGCATATGCGGTTCCGGACTAATAGATCTGGTCGCCCAGCTTTTTTTGTCCGGGATGATTGATCTTAGAGGTAAATATGTAGAAGCTAGGTGCAGAGACCGACTTCAGGATATTGAGGGTATTAAACATTTGATTGTGGTTTCATACGAAGATTCGGGTACGGGTAAACCTTTGACCCTCAGCCAGCCGGACATAGACTCATTAATGAGGTCTAAGGCTGCTATGTACACTATTCTTACTACTATCAGCAACACCGTGAACATTCACATGAGTGAAATCAGCAGGTTTTATATTGCCGGGACCTTTGGTTCATATATCCAGCCCCAATCGGCTATTACCATCGGCATGATCCCGGACCTTCCTTTGGATATTTATGTTCCTCTGGGAAACTCTTCTCTTAAAGGAGCAAGCAAGGCCCTTTTATCAGCCCGGGCCAGAGATGATATTTTTCGGGTACGTGATCGGATAACCTACCTGGAACTGAACGTGAACCAGGAATTCATGAACCTTTTCAGTGCCGCCAAATTTATACCCCACACTGACAGATCCCTTTTTCCTTCTGTTAAGGTCAGTTCATCCTGAATTTTTAAAATGAACAGAAAGCTTTACAAGTTGACAATTTGGTGATGACCATTTCTAAAATAAATGGTATTATGTTAATTGCTCTTCAATGTTCTAATACCATGGATCAATATATATATTTCGGGACCAAAAGGGAAGATAAAGGCCATTAACCTTGAGCCTTCAAATTCAGTATGCGAAGGGCTGCAGAGTAAACTTTTTAGCCATATGGACTTCTGATGCAGTAGCGTCGTGATCATGAAGATTTGGCAAAATTTTCAAGGCGGAAGGAAATTATGAAAACGATATCGAAAGCAAAAAAGGGAAGAAAAAAAAGACTTCTTATTACGGTCCTTTTATTGGGATTTGTTATATTCGTGGTCATTGTGATGGTCATGAACTCGGTAAAACCTGACCGTATCACACTCGGCAAACTGGACGGAAATGTCAGAGGTGCGGCCTTTATAAGGGTCAATCAGATTATTGCCAAACAACTGTATGACAACTGGCTGCCTAATGATCTCTTTTGGCCTACAGTCTTTTTGGATAATATGCCTAATTTCCAGATTGGAGAGCTTGAGGTGGTCCGATACAATACCAGGGTGTTAAGGGACAACCTCTCCCGTATGAGAACCACGGACAAGCTTGATCCTTTGGCTGAAGCAGCCTTTACAGCTCTTTCTAATGATCCATACAAATGGTGGTTTCCATCCGCTGAAAGCAAGTGGAAACTTGCCTATAAAAGTCTGGGGATGTTTTATAACAATCTTATTGCTAAAAAATCCAATTTCTACCCGAGGGCCGACAACTTAGCAGAACTTCTCAATCAATACGTCTCGTTAATGGGTGGGGTAAACACCCGGTTGATCAATGCTCCTCGCGATATGAAAATTACTTTAGCTGTCGAAGATGAGCCCGAGGGAACTGCTAAAGGTCAAAAAATGGTGGACATTAATATTCCTTGGTATCATATCGACGATAATTTTTATTACGCTCAGGGTGTTGCCTATGCCTTGCATGAGTCCTTTATTGCTATACGAATCGACTTCATTGATGTCTTGAAGGACAAAAATTCAGTGAAGCTCGTCGATAAGATTCTTGAGAACCTAAAGAGATGTTATTTTGAACCGTTGATCGTTTTTAATGGCAAGCCAGAGAGTATTTTTGCCAATCACTCACTGAACCTTTCTGGTGTCTTTAATGATGCCAGGCAAAAAGTGAACTCCTTGATTGTGGCCTTAAAGCAGGGTTAATCTCAATTCAATTTTTGGCGCCACCGGTGGACTGCTTTCGCCCCAGAGAAATATGCTTCGCATTTCACGGGACAAACATTCCACAGGGCCATCCGTGACAGGCTCAGAGAAATTCTTCAGAAGATCGCATAAGGTTATATTTATTCTTTTCAACCCGCATCCTTCTTTTTATCCGACAATGAGACCATAATCTTTTGAGCAATCCCTCTGCCGATTGCAAGCCTTGTACAATCACGGGCAAGAATCAGTCTTCCCATGCCGTTATTATTAATGATCTCAATACTATCCTCGGGCCGCAACCCCAAATCCGCCATTCTGGATCGGGCCATCTGTCCTCCTGCGATTTCCCGAATCACGACCGTCTCACCCGTTTTGGCCATAACCAGGGGCATTAAATGTCTTCTTTGGGCAAGGCATTCAGAGCAAAGACCATAAATCTCCATCTTGTGTTGAAGCATGTAGAAACCATTGCGGGCTGCTATTTGTTGCTGTAATCTCTCTAAATCCTCGTTAGCGAATTCGGAGATTTTTCCGCATTTGGTACAAATAAGGTGGTCGTGATGCCTCCCCAGATGTCGATGCTCATACCTTATGGGCTGGCCCTCGAATTGCTTCTTTTGTGCAAACCCAAGATCCACCATTCGCTTCATGCATTGCCTTATAAAATCGGGCTCATAATCGTATCCCTTTTCTTTTACAAGACGGTACATCTCTTCGAGGGTTATGTGCTTTTCTGTACCTAAAAAGACATCTATAACATTCAGCCTGTCTTGGAGCCTATCATACCCGTCTTCTTCAATAAGGGATTTAAAATTAATTCTTTCAATGTAATCATTATTTTTTTCCATAATTTATTATTATGTCTCTTTATTAAACAATTTTCAATGTTTTTGATTTATTCTTCTAAAAACCAGAGCAGTTTACTAACCTTCCGTCTTGTCCGGATCATTGTGAAGAAGGAGCCTTTCCCTTTCCAGATGTGGTCGTTGCCAATATGCCTCCCCTTGGCGCCCATTTGATTGTTACCGTCAACCAATCAGGTTCACAGGTTTTATACAAAAGGCCGGCAATTTCATCGGTGATATATTCTTGCCAGTTCTTTTTGTTTCTCCACAACATTAGATAATCCCTGACCGACTTACCTTCCAATATCCTTTTTTTCGGTTTATATCTGATCGTTACAACACCCTGATCATGCCTTTCCGATACCGGACACAGGGATTGGAATTCGGGGTATTCCCATTCAATAATGGGAGTATGCTTTTTTGCCGGAAATGTAAGCAATTTAACCCCTTCAGGGGTCTCAACCTTAGCCTGTGATGCCTTGGAATAGTCTGTCATTTATGCCTCAATCTGTTGTTTTGTGTTGCATGAATATTGTATTATCATAAGAGATGATGTGGCAATAGCCTTTTTCATGCCCGGCGGCATTTCAAAGAACCTCGTACCGTATAAGCTGTAACATTTGGCATTTTGAAAAAATCAATTGCGGGGCCATGGGGGTCTCTTTTCAAAAGTCACGTCAAAAATTTTGTTTTTTAAGTACCAAGTTTTGGTGTAAATTTAAATACTAGTCGGCAAATGTCAATACTGTAGATGCCGGCAATAATTACAGATTCCTTATTGTTTTTGACCGCATTCGCCTTACTTCATGCAGGGGGGCTTTCGACGGCATGGGGTTTTAAAACAACCTGTATGTCCTGAGGTATTACATGGTCAATGACAATACCAATCGGAAGGTCAATATTTTTTGCGGAAAGCCTTACAGTGTGAGTACCTGCGGACAATTTTTCAAGCCCCACCTGTACACGAATTTCCTGATTCTCAAGGGACTTTATGATATGACGTCTGCCGGAGAGAGTCAGTCTTACCGCCTGAGTGGAGTTTTTGTCCAGCTCCAGTTCGGTCGAAAGGTCATTATATCGAATCTGAGCAACAATATTGGTTCTGACCTCTTGCTGGCTTGCCAGAAGCAGCCAGGCAAAGGTGACAAGAATTAGGGCTCCAAGCTTTGGTCCCCAGTTTTTTACAAATGCCCCTTTTAAAAAGTCCTGAAAAGTGGAGCTTGGGACATCCGGTATATTAAGTAAATCTTGAAGTTCTGAGGCAAGGGCTTTTGGAGTTGCCTGGTTTGTAATTTTTCCCCCTACCACGGTAGACACCTCTCCCCGTTCTTCGGAAACGACAATACATACAACGTCAGTCCGTTCAGAAAGACCCAGCGCAGCCCGGTGTCGGGTTCCGTATTGCCCGGGCAAATTCTCCCTTTCAGATAAAGGCAGGATACATCCCATCTGGGTGAGGCGCCCCTGGGAAATTATAAGCGCCCCGTCGTGTGATGGAGCATGGTGATTAAATATGCTTCTTATTAATACCGGCTCGGGTAGAGCCATTATGGTCTGCCCTGCACTGAGAAACTCTGATGGATTGTCATCCCTCTCGAGGACTATAAGGGCGCCTGTTCGCTCCCGGGAGAGGTCAAAAACCACATCTGCCAGTTCCTTTGCAAATGCATCCCTTGAAACTCGCCTTCTCGATCGAAGAAATCGCAGAGGGCTTACTTTTTCAAGAACCTGCCGTATCTCGGACTGGAAGAGTATCAATAAGAGAATGACGAGTACCTGCCACAGAATCTGGAAGACCCATGTGGTCAGGAAAAGGCCCCATAACTTAGCCAGGGAATAGACACCTCCTAATACTACAAGACCGATAAGGACGCGGAGTGCCCTGGTTCCCCTGAACCACACATAAAGCTGATAGGCCACAATTGCAAGAAAGAGTATATCAATTATATCACGCCACTTTGGTAACGGGACTAGATCTAATAAGGGCAAGGGCTTTCTCCGTTACAGGTTTTTGTAAGCAAAATCGCAACCCTGAAAATTGCGGTGGCAAGTATACCGATAAACTATCTTTATCTCTTAAAATCAACACGGATACTTGTCAATGTTTATTCCATTTCTAAAAGTGGCTAATCCGGCAAATGAGTACCGCGAAACTGTTCGCATGTGAAGTTGGCAGATGGGAAGGATGAAGAAAAGACCGCTTCAGCCTTCAACCTGGCAATCATGTGTTGTCTTAAGGCGTACTCGTTAACCGGATGAAACTTAAAATTAACGGTATCCTTGCTAAAGTGCTGAGATTGTATTAATATATTGATCATCTTTTGAGTTGATTGATGATTCTATCAGGATTCGAGGGGACAAGAATTCAAGGATTCCAGACCCTCTGCCTGAGGCAGGAAGATATGCCCGCTGGCCAATAACAAAGGAATAAACAGGCGTAGTATGTCAGAGGATGGTTTTCGCAAAAAGGTTGCAACTTTACTCTCCTTTGCCGATGTTGAAATCCAGGGAGACCGTCCCTGGGACATTCAGATCCATAACCAAAAGACCTATTCGAGGGTTCTGGCGCAGGGGTCCCTGGGTCTTGGTGAGTCTTATATGGACGGCTGGTGGGATTGCGAAAGACTCGACGAATTTTTTTACCGAGTCTTGAAGGCCGAATTAGATACCCGGGTAAAAACATGGGCAGACTATTTTGAGATCATCAAGGCCAGGCTTTACAACCTGCAGAAGCCTTCCCGTGCTTTTCAGATCGGTGAGCACCATTACGATATGGGTAATGATCTTTACCGGCGAATGCTGGACAAACGCCTAATCTACAGTTGCGGTTACTGGAAAAACGCAGCTACCCTGGATGAGGCCCAGGAGGCCAAGCTCGACTTAGTCTGCCGCAAGTTGGATCTTCAGCCCGGAATGAGGCTTTTGGACATTGGTTGTGGCTGGGGAGGGACCGCCAAATTCGCGGCCGAGAATTATGGGGTGGAAGTGCTCGGTATTACAGTTTCAAAAGAACAGGTAGCCTTTGGAAAGGAGCTTTGCAGAGGGCTTCCTGTTGAGATTCGCCTTCAGGACTACCGTGGTCTTAAAGGGACATTTGATCGTATAGTCTCCATAGGCATGTTCGAGCATGTGGGTTGCAAAAACTACGTCACCTTTATGAACAAGGTCAGGAGTTGTCTCGGGAAAAATGGTCTTTTCCTGCTTCAGACAATTGGAGGCAATCGCAAGGTTTCGGGGTGTGATCCCTGGATAGAGAGGTACATCTTTCCCAATTCCATGCTTCCCTCTCCAGGCCAGATATACGACGCTACAGAGGGCTTATTCGTCCTTGAAGATTGGCACAGCTTTGGTGCGGACTATGACAGGACATTGATGCAATGGTTTCAGAATTTTAATCATAACTGGGATGTTTTGAAAGAGACCTACAACCTGAGATTTTACCGTATGTGGAAATATTATCTCTTATCCTGTGCCGGTGCATTCAGGGCAAGGAAAAATCAGTTATGGCAAATTGTCCTGTCTCCAGAAGGCCTGCCGGATGGGTATCCTTCACCCCGGTGACACCGAGAATTGGTTGGCTATGCCATTCAAACGGCTCGGCATAGAACTCTTCTCCAGCCCGCATCTACTCCTACATTGCAAGCGGCCCTCCCTGCGGCCTGCTGGAACGGAAGGTAATGGATTCCATTGGGCCATTGCAATGCAGACCACGACTCGGGCCGGGGCATAGGGTAGAGGAGATTTATCCGAAAGATGCGTCCTTTCGAAGAGCCCCCCCATACCTTCGCCTCTCATAAGTAGCATGTGCCAACTTCATGTCTGAATAGTTTCACGCGGGATTTATTTGCCGTATGATCCATTTTTTAACGGTCGCGAGAGAGGTTAGATTGATGAGAATAACAGATGAAATATTCCAGGTAGGCGGAGGGGGATTTACATCTCCCGAGGACGCTGCCATCTACCTGATAAATTTTGGAGGTCATGCCGGTCTTGTAGACGCCGGTTGTGGCAGGTCCGGGGAGAAGCTTTACAGGAATATCCGGGCATGCGGGGTAAGCCATTGAAGCAGACATCCTGTGTGAGGGGCATTATGGTATTTATAAGGGAAGGAT